>JALWQD010000092.1 GCA_026994735.1 Gammaproteobacteria bacterium
GGGTTCCGCAGCGCCAATATTAAGGTCATTAAGTGAGTAACGGGTGTAATGGGCGACCAGTTTGCTGTCGAGGGAAAAGGCGTTGCTACGCAAGGGCAGAAAGACGCTCGGTTGCAAATCCAGACGCAAGCCGCTGATCCGGTCAGTGCGCTGAAAATTACTGTATTCACCCTGAAGGGTCCAATTGATATGGTTCTCCTTTAGTGGCAGATGGCTGACCAGACTTAATGCCGGTAATACTTGATAAGGGCGTGATGCTTTGGGAATGCTGGCATCGATGGTCTGGAATGACTGAATGCGTAGCTTCGCCAGCCATCCTTTGGTGCTGTAAAGCAGTTCTGCCTGCTGCGGCAGGTGGGTGATGCTGGTGGTGTTGAGGTTATTGCCGAGTTCTTCCAGGTATTGGTCATCGGAGATTTGCTTGTAGTCAATCCGAGCTTGCAGACGTGATGTCAATTGACCGAAATGTTGCCAGTTTACCTGGCCACGGTCGTTACCGAACACGCGGTCATTCGGGAGGTATTCGAGGTTTATCGTGCCCTGGCCATGCGTCAACAGGTAGCGGAATTCGCTACCGATAAGGAGGCCTCTGCGGGTTAGATTGCGCGGTTTCAGAGTCAGGTCGTAGTTGGCTGCAAGATTGATGTAATAAGGGATGGTTAATTCTCCTCCCCCTTCGCTCGAGAGCCGATAGCTGGGTGTTAGCAGACCGCTTTTGCGTCGGTCATCTATCGGAAAACTCATATACGGAGTGTAGAGAAAGGGCAGGCCCATGAATGACAGGCGCACATGTTGGGCACTGCCAACGCCTTCATTGTGGTCGAGAGTGACGGATGAGAAACGTAATAGCCAATCCTCATTTCCAGGCGGGCAGGTGGTGTAGCTGGCATCTTCAAGAACACTGATTCGCGGGCCGGTCATTCTGGCCTGGCGAGCATCACCGCGCCCTGGTTGAGTACGAAAGGCATAAATACCTTGCTGTATCTGGCCGAGGTGCGAGGCGAGATCAAAACTGCCTTGCTGGCCTCTGATGAGTAAATCCGGGGAGGTATAGCTTAGGCCGCCAGTGGCGCTGATTATATTCTCGTTGCTCAGGTAAGTGAGTGTGTCAGACTCAATGCTCTGCCTGTGCCCCGCGGCCGTTGCATGACCGCTGAAGATTAACAGGCGCTGGTCCGGCTTGCTTGTAATGGGTTGAGAACGGCTGCTATCTGCGCTGATATGGATCGTATCATCTGCACTGCCCGCGGATACATCCGGGGCTCTGTTTTCATGCAGGGTCTGCGGACAGTTGAGCTCGGCCCTGGCCAGTGAGGACAGTAATAACAGCAGGGTAAAAAAACAGATTTTTCTGGCAGTACGGTCCTGTATTGTTGGCAGCTTTTGCACAAGGGCGAAGAATTTCATGTCTATTCCGCTGTGCGTATGTGATTTGGGCGTCAGCGAATTAAACCATGCATCCATAGCTATTGGTGACCGATCACTCTGTTGGTGATCGAAATCAGGATGGCCTAGTGTTCGTGATTGCCCGTGGCATGGGCGTGGCCATGTTCGAGTTCCTCGCTGGTGGCAGCGCGGACATCGATAACCGTCACGTCAAAATTCAATTCGACACCGGCCAGCGGATGATTGCCGTCGATAACGACTTCATCGTCATGGGTGCTGACAATCGTGACGACATGTTCCTGGCCATCAGGGCCCTGGGCCTGAAATTGCATGCCGGCCTGAATATCGTCAGTGCCTTCGAACATGCTCAAGGGGACGGCTTGTTGCAGGCGTTCATCGCGTTCACCATAGCCTTCTTCCGGGCTAACTTTAACCGTCAGCGAAGCGCCTGCCTTTTGGCCCAGGAGAGCATTTTCCAGGCCCGGGATAATATTGTGGGCACCATGCAGATAGACAAAGTCTCCTTTGCCATTACTCTGGTCGATGATTTGGCCATCGTTATCCGTCAGTTTGTAATCGAGTGTGACGACTAGCTGGTCAGCGATCTGCATTGATATGCTCCTTTTAGTATTATTGTACAGGGTCAGGTAGAACGTGCCGGCACCCGCAGAGTATTACGTTTGTCAGAACCGGACAGGGATTGTTTTGTGTTTCTATGCTTATTTTTTGGCAGGCGCCTTGCCTGCGGCAACAAGTCTGTCAATGATCTTTTGGCGTTCGTCATCATTGCGGCGATGCCAGCTGTTGGCTTCTTCATCCGTCATGCCGCAACCCTGGCAGACACCGTCAACACTGTAACAAAGGTCGTTACAGGGAGAGGGAATGGTCTTTTTGTCAGTCATAGAGGAAGGCTCCTAGTTACGGGCACCGAGTTCTTCGATATAGGTGCGGCTGATCGGGCTCTGGACATAGATTTTCTGGCCATTTTGGTTGGCCCAGAAAAAGTAATAACCTTTTTCTGGGACGCTGGTGACTTTGCCGTTAATGACTTGCCAGACGCGAGTATGGCTGCCTTCGGCAAAGGTCACTTTATAGTTGCCATCAAGAAATTGCACGCCCATTCGCTGTAGTTTGTTTTGCGAGTCACCGGTGCAGGCGCTGATGATGAACATCAGGGATAACAGGTAAATCAGACGTAGGGTCATGGCAGTGCTCGGCTTCTAAAATGAATGTCGTTTGGGCCAGAAAATGGCGCTCCCTAGGAGACTCGAACTCCTGTTCCCGCCGTGAGAGGGCGGTGTCCTAGGCCACTAGACGAAGGGAGCGTGAACTGTTTTCATCGGGGAAAGACCCAACGAATGGCGGATTATACGGGAGTTCTTATGAAGTGCAAATGAGCCGTTTGCTGGTGAATGTGACAGCGCTCAGGCATCTATCTTTGGCTATACTATGTCGAGATACTCAAATTGGTGCTATCTTAGGCAGCTGCTCCTAATTTTCAATGACGTTACAGGTAGGCAAGGTAATCAGTACACCACGTATTATTCCGCGGCCGGAACATCCGATTTCTCGTTCTGCGATTAACAACAGCGCGCTCAAGGTTCTTTACCGGCTCAAGGATGGCGGTTACCAGGCCTATCTTGTTGGCGGTTGTGTTCGCGATCTTTTGCTTGGACGTGAGCCGAAGGACTTTGATGTTGCGACAGACGCGCACCCGGAAGAGGTGCTGGCTCTGTTTCGCAACTGTCGCTTGGTCGGACGCCGCTTTCGTCTTGCCCATGTACGCTTTGGCCGTGAGATTATTGAAGTGGCAACATTTCGCGCTCAGCATACGGGGGATGCCGAAGGCGGTGAGCTGGAAGGCGGACGGATCATTCGCGACAATGTTTTCGGAACGATCGAAGATGACGCCTTGCGCCGGGACTTTTCCATCAATGCGCTCTATTACGATATCCGTGATTTCTCGATTATCGATTATGCCGATGGTTTGCCGGATCTTGAGGCAGGCACTCTGCGCCTGATCGGCGATCCGGCCTCACGTTATCGTGAAGACCCTGTGCGGATGCTTCGAGCAGTACGCTTTGCTGTCAAGCTGGGCTTTCGTATTGATGCTGCCAGTGAGCAGCCTCTGGGCCTGTCGGCTACCCTGCTTGCCGATATTGCTCCGGCACGTCTCTATGATGAAATGCTCAAACTCTTTCTTGCCGGCTATGCCCTGTCGACTTTTGAGGCCTTGCGGCACTACGGACTATTCGCTCATCTCTTCCCGGAAACAGAACGTCACCTCGGCCATGATCGCGATGGTTTTCCTTTGATGTTGTTGTCTCAGGCACTCGCTAATACCGATCAACGTGTTGCCGAAGGGAAGCCCGTAATGCCGGGGTTTCTTTGTGCAGCACTATTATGGGAGCCACTGCAAAACCGCTACCAGCGTCTTGAGGCGTCTGGCAAGGCCCGTGGACTGATGGCGATGCAATTAGCTGCCGATGAGGTTTTCAAGGCGCAGTGCCAGCATGTGGCTATTCCTCGCCGTGTATCCTTGCAGTCGCGTGAAATATGGTCATTACAGTTACGTTTGCTCAGGACGCGAGGTAAACGGCCATTATCTCTACTGGAAAACCAACGTTTTCGTGCGGGGTATGATTTTTTGCTTTTGCGTGCTGCGGCAGGAGAGCCGGAGTTGCAGGCGCTATGTGATTGGTGGACGCAGATTCAAACCGCCTCGGACGAAGAACGTCAGCAAATGATTCAAGGTGATGCGCCTGCGGGGAGTACCGCCGTGCCGGCAGTGCGCTCACGACGCCCGCGCCGGCGTCGACGTTCCGGTAAGCGCCCGTCAACGGAGAATCGCAGCGATACATGACTGTTGATTCTGCTCTGAGGCAATCGCATCGAACGAGCGCCTATATTGGTTTAGGGAGTAATCAGGGACTGCCCGAGCAGCAGATCCGTTCGGCAATGGTGGCCATGGACTCTCTTGCCAGCTGTCGTATCCTGTCAAGTTCATCGCTCTATCGCAGTCGCCCATTGCCAGTTGCTGGCGTGACGCAGCCGCAAGCGGACTATATCAATGCGGTTATCTGTCTCGAAACCTCGCTCTCAGCGCTTGCGTTGTTGTCAGCCTTGCAAGCCATTGAAACAGCGCACGGACGTATTCGCGGTGAGCAGCGTTGGGGGCCACGCACACTCGATCTCGATATTTTATTATTTGGTCAGGAGCGCCATAATACGGAACGTTTGACAATTCCCCATGTCGGATTGCCGCAGCGGGATTTTGTCCTGTATCCTCTCTTTGAAATAGAGGCTGATTTGATGATTCCAGGCATCGGGACGTTGCATTCACTGTTACAAGCATGTCCTGAACGTGGTCTTCGGCGCTTGATGGCTGAAGCGGATGGCCAGAATGGATAAGGACTCTGGAGTCGCCAGAAATATGCAGCCAGATTGTTGCATGGGAGAGTGTGCGAGTTGCCATGGTTATACCTGACTATCTGGTGATTGAAGGGCCTATTGGTGTTGGCAAGACGAGTCTGGCGCATCGGTTGGCGGAGACATTTGCATCCTCATTATTGCTCGAGGGCAGTGAAGCGAATCCTTTTCTTGAGCGCTTTTATCGCTCTCCACGTCAGGCGGCACTACCGGCGCAGTTATTTTTTCTCTTTCAGCGTGTTGAACAGTTACAGTCGATGTGTCAGGGAGATATCTTTCAGTCTGTTCAGATTGCCGATTTTCTGCTTGAGAAAGACCGTCTGTTTGCCGAGTTAACCCTCGATCCGGATGAATTTGAGCTGTACCAGCAAACTTATCGCCATTTGGCACCCAAGCCACCGCGGCCAGGGTTGGTTGTTTACCTGCAGGCTCCGGTCGACGTTTTGCTTGAGCGCATTCGCCGGCGTGGGCGTCTTAACGAGGAAGCGATTAACGAGGATTATTTGCAGCGAGTAGTTGATGCCTACGCCCGTTTTTTCCACTATTACGACAAGTCTCCCCTGTTAATTGTGAATGCGGCTGAATTTGACCCGCTAAACCGGCAGGAGGATTATCAGGGCTTACTCGACCGCATCGCTCTGATCGAACATGGCCGGCATTATTTTAACCCGCTTTCTCTGGCTCTTGAATCATGATGGAGCGGGTGCCCGTAACAATCCCTGCCTTGCAGGCTATCAGTCGAGAAGGGCGGCGTTTTGCCTGTCTGACGGCTTATGACGCCAGTTTTGCCCGATTGCTCGATGATTGTGCCATCGACATTATCTTGGTGGGAGACTCGCTGGGTATGGTCGTGCAGGGGCATGGCTCGACATTGTCGGTGACAGTTGACGAAATAGTCTATCACACGGCCTGCGTCAGTCGGGTATGTCGGCATGCGCTGGTCATGGCGGATATGCCGTTTCTGGCGGATGCCAGTACCGAGTTGGCATTGATCAATGCGGGCCGTTTATTGAAGGAAGGTGGAGCGCAGATTGTCAAGCTCGAGGGGGGGCATGAGATCTGCACGACGGTATCCCTGTTAGCCAGTAAGGGAGTGCCTGTTTGTGCCCATCTTGGGCTGCGTCCGCAGTCTGTCCATAAAATGGGCGGTTACCGTATACAGGGTCAGGATGACGAAGCGGCTTCATTAATTTTTGATGAGGCACAGCAGCTGGTCGCAGCGGGGGCAGATATGCTGTTGCTGGAATGCGTCCCGAGTGCCCTTGCAGCGCGTGTAGTCAGGGCTGTGGATGTCCCTGTGATTGGCATCGGCGCGGGGCCAGATTGCCAGGGGCAGGTTTTGGTGCTTTACGATATGCTCGGTTTGGGCGAGGGCCGCCGACCCCGTTTTGTCGAAAATTTTCTTGCCGGTAAAGATAGTTTGCGCGCCGCTATCGAAGCCTATGTCGATGCTGTTCATAAGCGCCACTACCCGGCACAGCAACACGGTTATTAATGATTCCGGTTATTGATACGGTAGCTTCGTTACGCCAATTGGTTGCAGAATGGCGATCCCAGGGTGCGCGCGTAGCCTTTGTGCCGACGATGGGACATCTGCACGCGGGACATTTGCGCCTGGTAGAGCAGGCGCGGTTTATTGCCGACCGGATCATTGTCAGTGTTTTTGTTAATCCAACACAATTTAATGACGCCAATGATTTTGGTCGTTATCCGCGGACTTTGGATGCCGACCGTCGCTCTTTGGCGACGGCGGCCTGTGATGCGATTTTTGCGCCCGCTGTTGCTGAACTCTATCCTTTTGGACAGCAACAGGCAGTGCAAATGATTGTGCCAGGCCTTGCCGAAGGTTTGTGCGGTGATTACCGTCCTGGACATTTTGCCGGTGTTGCGACAGTCGTCTGCCGTTTGTTAAATATCGTTATCCCAGACGATGCTTTCTTTGGTGAAAAGGATTTGCAGCAACTACGTGTCATCGAACGTCTGGTTGCTGATTTGCAGATGTCGGTGAATATTTACGGTGTAGAGACCGTGCGTGAACGTGATGGTCTGGCGATGAGTTCACGAAATGCCTATCTCGATACGCGGGCACGTCAACAGGCGCCGACTTTATTTGCTGTCCTGGCAGGAGTGCGCCAGGGGTTTCTCGCGGGAGAAGCTATCGAGAAACTCGAAAATGAAGGCCGGCAGCGACTTGCCGATGCCGGTTTTCGGACGGAATATCTTGAAGTTCGCTGTTGGTCTGATCTTGGTTTGCCACGACAAGGAGAGGCGTTGGTTGTTCTTGCTGCGGCCTGGCTGGGTGAAGCGAGATTGATCGACAATCTTCGCCTGACGCTGCCCGAGAGCCAGGACAGTTAACAGATTTCCGTGTAGAATTCGCCACCTTTGACATGATTTGGCTCGTGTTCGGTACTATCTTGAATGATTGAGATGGTAACCTTGCCGGCAGTGAGGGTTATTCCCGTGGACAGTTTTTTTTATCAAGAGCGTTATCACATGCGTGGTCTGTTGTTGCTGGCGCTGGTGTTGTTTCTCGGTGCTTGTAGCCAGCCTGAAATTGTTGTCGCTGTGGAGGCGGGAAATCAGGAGCAGGTCGCCCGCTTGCTTGAGCTGTCTGCGGATAAGGATCTTGTCAATGCTCGTAGTCGCAGTAATGACAGCATCCTGACGGTTGCGCTACGTGAAGGTCGTATGGATATTGTGCGTTTGCTACTGGATCATAACGCCGACGTCAATTTGCAGGGAGACCTTGGTGTGACAGCATTAATGATGGCTGTCTCCGCCGATCAGCCGGTCATGGTTAAGGAATTGCTGGATCGTGGTGCGCGTGTCGATATACGCGACCGGATGGGTAATACGGCATTAATGATTATGCCCGCAAAGGATTACCCTGCCGTTATTTTGCCATTGCTTGCAAAAGGTGCGAAGGCAAATGACCGCAATGAAAATGGTCTATCACCTTTGATGGCCGCAGCATATCTGGGCCATTTGCAAATAGCACGGGTGCTTGTTG
>JALWQD010000093.1 GCA_026994735.1 Gammaproteobacteria bacterium
CATCAAAAAGATCCCGCGTACGTGAATAGCGGTGCAATTGAAAAACCATCAACAAACGTCGTCCCGGCCAACCATCACGAACGGCTTTCAGTACCGCCGCCAGTTCACGTGGATGATGGCCATAATCATCAATCAGAAAGACCTCATGACCGGCTATCTTCAACTGCTCACGGGTTTGAAAACGCCGGGCAATGCCGGCAAATCCATTCAGGGCCGTTATCATCGACGCGTCATCGACCCCCAGTTCGCTGGCCACCGCTATCGCTGCCAGAGCATTGCGAACATTATGCTCACCGGCTAGATTTAACGTCACATTCATGACCGTTTTACGACCAGCGAAACAAACCTGGAAATGACTTCTGGTTGCCTCATAGCGAATTTCAATCGCACGCACATCAGCAGCAGCATCCAGACCATAGGTCAATAGCGGCCGAGAAATTTCATCGAGCAAAGCCGCAACCACCGGGTCATCGATACAGACTACGGCGAGACCATAAAAAGGCAGATGATGAAGAAATTCAAGGAAAGCGGCCTGCAAGCGATTAAAATCACCTTGGTATGTTTCCATATGGTCCGCATCAATATTGGTGACAACTGCCAACATCGGCTGCAGGTAAAGAAATGACGCATCACTTTCGTCAGCTTCAGCCACGAGAAAGCGACCGCTACCCAAACGAGCGTTACTGCCAATACTATTGAGCTTGCCGCCAATGACGAAAGTAGGATCGAGTCCGGCGCCAGCGAGCAGGCTCGCTGTCAGGCTCGTTACTGTCGTCTTGCCATGTGTGCCGGCAACGGCAACGCCATACCGAAAGCGCATCAACTCGGCAAGCATCTCCGCTCGCGGAACAACAGGAATATGCGCCTGTAATGCCGCCACAACTTCTGCGTTATCATCGCCAATCGCCGATGAGCGAACGACAACATCACAATCGGAAAGTACCGTTGCATCATGCCCGAGGTAAACCTGCAAACCCAGCGCCTGCAGCCGCTGGGTTACCGCACTGCTCGCTTGATCAGAACCACTGATCTGGTAACCCAGGTTATGCAGTACCTCGGCGATCCCGCTCATACCGACACCACCGATACCAATAAAATGGATACGCCGCACGCGTCCCATCCGTAATTCATCGCTGGCCCGTCGCGCCAGTGGCTGCCAACGTGATTCAGGCATCGGCCACCTCCAGACAGTATTCGGCAAGCTGCTCTGCGGCTGCGGGCCGACCCAACCGACGAGCAGCCTGAGCCATGGTCAACAAGCGCTGTCGTGGCACCTCATCGCTAGCAATAAGCGCCGTCACAGCCTGTGCCAAAGCCGAGCCAAAGTCATCCCCCTGCATAACCATCAAGGCTGCTTTCTCGGCCAGCAAGGGTTCAGCGTTATAACGCTGATGATCATCTACGGCAAAAGGATAGGGCACCAGAATCGCGGCCAGACCGACGACCATGATTTCGCTGACGGTCAATGCTCCTGCCCGACAAATAATCAAGTCTGCCCAAGCGTAGGCCGCAGCCATATCCTCAATAAAGTCACTGACCTCGGCCTCGACAGCAAGAGCCTGATATTTTTCTTTGACGGTGACAGCGCGCCCCTTACCTACCTGATGGCGAATCCGGCATTGCCCCGACCTCTGATAATCAGCGAGAATTTCAGGCAGTGTTTCATTTAATACCTGCGCCCCCAGACTGCCGCCAACAATCAATATCCTGACAGCACCAATGCGACCAGCAAAACGACTTTCAGGATCAGCAAGAGCGAGCATCTCCCGCCTTACCGGATTCCCGACCGGCAGCGACTTCCTTTCTCCCAAGACACCGGGAAAAGCGACCAATACCTGATCCGCCAGGGGTGCCAGCAAACGATTCGTCAGTCCGGGACGGGCATTTTGCTCATGAATCAATAAGGGACGTCGCAACAACCAGGCAGTGAATCCCCCCGGACCGGCGACAAAGCCCCCCATGCCAAGCACAACATCCGGGCGGAGGCGCAAAAAAACGGCCAGCGCCTGAGCAAATGCCCATAACATCCGCGCCGGAGCCAGCATCCAGCTCAGCAGGCCCTTGCCACGTAAACCGCGCACTGAAATAGCCGTTAGTGGAATACCGGCCGCCGTGACAACCTTTTCTTCAAAACCACCCTGTGAACCCAGCCAATGGATATGAACACCCTTCGCCAGCAATTCATTGGCAACAGCCAATGCCGGAAAAACATGTCCGCCAGTACCGCCAGCCATAATCAAAACGGTCCTGTTCATGTCTTATCCTGACCCAGTTGCCGACGCGACTCGTAATCAATCCGTAATAACAGGGCAATAATCAAACAACTGCTAACAAGGCTGCTGCCACCATAGCTCATTAACGGCAAAGTCAAGCCCTTGGTTGGCAACAAACCCATATTGACGGCCATATTGATTAATGTTTGCAAGGCCAGCCAGCTGCCCAGGCCATAGGATAAAAATGCCGCAAAAAAACGTCCCTGCCGCTCGCAACGGCGCCCGTTAATAAAAGCCCGCGCGACAATAATGCTGAATAATGCCAAGACAACAATAACGGCAACCAAGCCAAGTTCTTCGGCCAAAACGGCAAAGAGAAAATCCGTATGTGCTTCCGGCAGATAAAATAATTTTTGGACGCTGGCCCCCAAACCAACACCCAACCACTCACCACGGCCAAAGGCAATCAAAGCCTGGGTAAGCTGAAAACCACTGGCAAATGGATCCGCCCAGGGGTCCATAAAGGCAGTAATCCGCTGCAGGCGATAGGGCGATGAAACAACCAGCAAGGTCATCAATCCCATCAGTCCAAAGCTGGTTGCAACAAACTGCCACAGACGGACACCACCGAGAAAAAGCATCGCCATCGCCATCGCCATCAAGACCACGAAAGAACCGAAGTCGGGCTCAAGCACAAGCAGAGCGCCCACCAGTGAAATGATCAACATCGGTCGAACAAAGCCACCCATCCCCTGGTGCACCTGCTCCGCATGGCGTACCAGATAGCCGGCCAGATAAATAGCAACCGCTAATTTTGCCAGCTCGGATGGCTGCAGCTGAAACAATCCCAGCGGAAGCCAGCGCATACTGCCGTTCACCTCACGGCCAAGCCCGGGAATCAGCACCAGCACAAGAAGAAAAATAACGATCATTAAAGGCAAAAAGCTGTTCTGCTGCCAAAACATCAGGGGCACACGAAACAGCCCGTAACCCATGCCCAGACCGATCATCATGAAGATGCCTTGACGCAACAAATAATAGCTGGCATCACCATTATGCTTTTCCGCGATACCAAAGGATGCTGAAGCCACCATGACCAAACCAATGCCAAGCAACGCTATTGTTGCCAGCAAAAGCCATTCATCGACGACAGATTTTTGTCGCGACAATGCCCCTGTAGCCTGACTATTGAGGGAGCGGACAGCCTGCCGGCTCATGCTTCCACCTCTGCCTGCACGGTGGCCATAAATTCATTGCCACGTGCTTCATAGCTGGCAAACATATCCAGGCTGGCACAAGCGGGCGAAAGCAGGACAATGTCGCCCGCGACCGCCAGCATGTGCGCTTGATGAACCGCTGCAGACATATCCTTGACGCGATAAATGTCAGCTTCACCGGCCAGCACATCGGCCAATTGATCGGCATCAACACCCAGCAAAACAGCGGCCCGAACATGTGCCGCAACAGCGGCCCTCAAAGAGGATAAATCAGCGCCTTTTGCCTGTCCCCCAGCGATCAGGATGACGGGACGATGGAGACCTGCCAAAGCCGCCTCGGTAGCCCCGGGGTTCGTCGCCTTGGAATCATTGACCCACAAAACACCGTCAACCTCAGTCACCTTTTGCAAGCGATGCGGTAAGCCATTAAAATTTGCCAGCGCGGTTAACAATTTTTCGCGATCGATGCCAGCAACCCCATCAAGCAAGGCCAGCGCAGCCAGTGCGTTGAGCCTGTTATGCCGCCCTACAAGCGCCAAATCATCGGCAGGCAGCAGGCGTTCATCGCCCCGCGCAAGCCACTCTTTGCCATTGTCATCGAAACAAAGGCCATAGTGCCCTGCCGGGGCGTGATCAAGAGCAAAGCTAATGACCTCCCGGCCCTTGCCAGCGGCCATCAAAAACAGATCATTGCGTGGCAAGACAATACGCTCGGCATCTTCAAGCAAACTCAGCTTTGCCGCCCGGTATGCCGCCATATCCGCATAACGATCAAGATGATCAGGGCTGATATTGAGAATTGTCGCCACCCGTGGGCGAAGCTTGCTGGTCGTCTCTAGTTGAAAACTGGAAAGTTCTAAAACATAAAGATCGACAGCATTTTGAACAGTGAGCAGGTCGAGCACGGGAATACCGATATTGCCTCCTATGGCAACCTTTATCCCCGCTTGCGATGCAATTTCACCCAGCATTTTGACGACAGTACTTTTACCGTTGGAGCCGGTAACAGCAATGACAGGAACCGTTACCTGCTGGGCAAAAAGATCAATATCATTGACAACCGGCAAACCTTGTGTCCGTGCAGCAGCAACAAAAGGATCAGTAGCAGGAAAACCAGGACTCAATAACAAACATTGGCAACCATCAAGCAAGGTCAAAGGCATCTCACCACAAACCACCTCGATATCCGGAAATTCTTCTTTCATGGCCGCCAGTCCGGGCGGTTGCAAGCGGCTGTCAACCACCCTGACGAGCCGCTTTTGTCGTACCAGATAACGGACACAGGAAAGCCCTGTTTGGCCGAGCCCGACGACCAATGTCACGCCACGATCATCGCTCAGTTGTCTTTCATCGATGGTTGCCCGTATTGTCATCAGCGTATCTTCAGTGTCGCTAAACCGATCAGTACCAAGATGATCGTAATAATCCAGAAACGAACGATGACCCGGGGTTCAGGCCAGCCTTTGAGTTCGAAATGGTGATGCAGCGGTGCCATCTTGAAAATGCGGCGGCCGGTCAATTTGAATGAAGCAACCTGTAAAATAACCGATACGGTTTCAATAACGAAAACGCCCGCCATCACCATGAAAACGATCTCCTGGCGCACAATAACAGCGATCGTTCCGAGCGCAGCACCGAGTGCCAGAGCACCAATATCGCCCATAAAAACCTGTGCCGGGTGGGTATTAAACCAGAGGAAGCCAAGCCCACTGCCGACCAGGGCAGCGGCAAAAACAGCCACTTCCCCGACGCCGGGAAGGTAAGGAATAGCCAGATACTCGGCAAAACGGGCATGACCAGTGGTATAGGCAATAATGGCTAGCGCCGCAGCAACCATAACTGCCGGCAGCACTGCCAGGCCATCAAGACCATCCGTCAGATTAACCGCATTACTGGAGCCAACAATAACCAGGTAACTGAGCAGAACATAGCCCCAACCAAGATCAACAGCAACATCTTTAAAAAAAGGCACAATCAACGCTGTTTCTGCCGGTAGCTGAGCACTCTCAAAGAGGATGACTGCCGCCAGCAGAGCAATCACCGACTGGCCAAGATACTTCTGCCTGGCCGGCAACCCCTTTGGATCCTGCAGAATTAATTTACGGTAATCATCAATCCAGCCGACCAGACCAAAAAAAACAATGACGAATAGCAATACCCAGATATAGCGATTACTCAAGTCTGCCCAGAACAGGGTTGTCAGCACGATAGAGGCAAGGATCATCGCCCCGCCCATCGTCGGCGTCCCGGCCTTGCTCAAATGGGTCTGCGGCCCATCTGAGCGAATTACCTGGCCGATCTGCGCCGCACTCAGACGGCGAATAACCACTGGGCCGACAATAAAAGAAATCACCAATGCGGTCAGTACTGCAAGAATAGAGCGTAGCGTTAAATATTGAAAAACAGCAAAACTGCTGTCGATATCCTGGGCAAGATATTCACTAAGCCAAAGTAACATTGCTCAGTCCCCTATCCGCTGTCGGCAATCATGATCCCTTGTACGGGAGTTTTCATTCACCATGCCGGACAAGGCATGAAAAACCTTTTCCATACCGGCACTGCGCGAGCCCTTGAAAAGAATCACCACATCATCTGCTGTGGTATGCAAAAGGTCTGTCGACAAGGCCGCCAACAGCGCTTCCTGATCAGGAAAGTGACGTCCGCCGTCACCAAAAGCCTCTGCCGCCAAACGGCTCAGATCGCCTACGGCATAAACCCGTTCAAGCATTTGCATGCGCGCCTCATGACCGGCGCGGACATGAAACGATTCACTGCAAACACCCAATTCGGCCATATCGCCCAATACCAGCCACGGACGTCGGCGGCCACAGCCAATCATCACTTTCATGGCGACAGACAAGGAATGCGGATTGGCGTTATAGCTATCATCGATAACCAAACAACCATTCGCTAATTCACTTGCCTGCAGACGTCCACCAACGCCTTTAACCTGCGCCAAAGCTGTCGCGATTTCCTGCAACTCCAGACCCAGTGCAAGTGCTGCCGATGCCGCTGCCAGGGCATTACTAACGTTGTGCGCTCCGGGTAATGACAAGCTGACTGCAGTGGCCGCTGTCGCGGTCGTCAGCATAAACCGACTGCCTTCAAGTCCTCGTAAATCAATATCTTCGGCACAGACATCCGCATCGGCATCAATGGCAAAGCCTATTTGTTCGTAATCAGCGGCCAGCTCCCACCAAACCCCCACACAAGAATCATCATGATTAATGATCACATGCCCCTGGGAAGACAAGCCCGAAATAATCTCGCCTTTGGCGCGGGCAACAGCCTTGAGATTACCAAAACCCGCCAAGTGAGCAGTGCCTGCATTGTTAATAACAACAACATCCGGGCGGGCAAGACGACTCAGGCGGTCAATTTCTCCGGGATGATTGGCACCCATTTCAATCACCGCATAGCGATCATTGCGTCGCAACGACAACAAACTCAGGGGAACACCAATCTCATTATTGAAATTCCCGACTGTCGCGGCCACAGGCCCGGAAGCCGAAAGGATGGCAACAAGCATGTCCTTGACCGTCGTTTTGCCATTACTACCCGTGATGGCAACCAAAGGCGTTTCACAGTGGCAACGCCATGCCGCAGCCAGACGCCCGAGAGCAACATAACAATCTTCGACAACAAAACAGGGAACATCGACATCCACAGGATGATTAACAACGGCAGCAACGGCACCGCAAGCAACGGCCTCAGCAACAAAGTCATGGCCATCGAAATTGGGCCCAGGCAAAGCGATGAACAAGGCGCCAGGACGCGCCTGGCGACTATCAATGGTGACCATTTCGATAGTCCCATCGGTTTCCTTGCTGCACAAAACATCAAGCATGACAGCAACATCGGCAAGCGCTAAATCCATTGTCGGGCGACTATTCATCATGCCCTCTGCGTCCATCCAGGCTGTGGACAAAATGACGCTCATCGCAATCCAGCACCTCATCACCGACCAACTGATAAGTCTCATGCCCTTTGCCGGCAAGCAACAAAACATCACCAGCCACCAGCTGTTGCATGGCCTCAGCAATGGCCTTCCTGCGATCCGTAATCACGAGCACCTGTTGAGGACGTTGCATACCCGCGAGAATCGCGTCGATGATGGCCTGATGCTCTTCATGGCGAGGGTTGTCATCCGTCAGAATGACGCCATCGGCAAGACGCTCGGCGACAGCTCCCATCAACGGCCGTTTACCTCGATCACGCTCACCACCACAACCAAACAAACAAAACAGGCGCCCTTGACAATGCTGACGCAATGTCATCAGCACTTCTTCAAGGGCATCCGGCGTATGGGCATAATCAATAACCACCAGAGCCCCACACTGTATTGCCAGGCATTCCATGCGTCCGTCAACT
>JALWQD010000094.1 GCA_026994735.1 Gammaproteobacteria bacterium
ATGGAATTACGCGCTCGCAGTCAAACCAATGCGGCGATTAAATTACTGCTGGGTCTGGCGCCCAGGACGGCTCGACGGGTTCGGGATGATGGCAGCGAAGAAGATATTTCGCTGGAGCATGTCAGCGTCGGAGATTTACTCCGCATCCGTCCGGGAGAAAAGATCCCTGTTGATGGTCGGGTTATCGAGGGCGAAAGCCATGTCGATGAATCAATGGTTACCGGTGAACCGCTGTCCGTTGTCAAGAAAAAGGGGCAGCCCCTGATCGGTGCGACGGTTAATGGCACGGGTGGTTTACTGATGCGTGCCGAGAAGGTTGGTGCCGATACCTTACTGGCACAAATTGTTAAAATGGTCGCCGAAGCGCAGCGCTCGCGAGCGCCGATTCAGAAGTTGGTTGATGTTGTCGCCGGATATTTTGTGCCGCTTGTTCTGCTCGTCGCCGTTGTGACATTTATTGTCTGGGCCTTCTGGGGGCCACAGCCGGCTTTAGCCTATGCAGTGATTAATGCCGTAGCGGTATTGATCATCGCCTGTCCCTGCGCTCTCGGCCTGGCGACGCCAATGTCGATTATGGTTGGCACAGGAAGAGGGGCGATGGTGGGGGTGTTGATAAAAAATGCTGAATCACTCGAAATTCTTCAGCAAGTTGATACGCTGGTTGTTGATAAAACAGGGACTTTGACAGAGGGAAAACCAAAGCTGGTCGCGCTTCTGGCCAGCGCCTCATTTAAGGATGAGAAGCGTCTGCTGCAACTTGCTGCCAGTCTGGAGCGGGCGAGCGAACATCCCTTGGCCGAGGCCATTGTTCAAGGGGCAGAAAAACAAAATCTGCAGTTATTAAAGGTTGATGGTTTTCAATCCCTTACCGGTATGGGGGTTACCGGTGTGGTGGACGGGGTTGAGCTGGCCCTTGGTAATATCAAGTTGCTTTCTGAACTGGGTATCTCTGCTGCCGAGTTGCCGCAGAGGGCGGATTTGCAACGTGCTGAAGGA
Source organism: Gammaproteobacteria bacterium (assembly GCA_026994735.1). Taxonomy (GTDB): domain Bacteria; phylum Pseudomonadota; class Gammaproteobacteria; order SZUA-140; family SZUA-140; genus RI-283. The sequence continues at coordinate 997 of JALWQD010000094.1, forward strand.
CAGACCGTGATGTTTTTTGCTGTCGCTGGCAAGGTGGCGGGTCTGATCGGTGTCGCTGACCCGATCAAAGAAAGTACAGCGGAAGCGATTGCCAATCTGCACCATGAAGAGATTCGTGTTGTTATGTTAACCGGTGATAGTCGCAAGACGGCAGAGTCTGTCGCTGCAAAGCTGGCGATCGACGAAGTTCATGCTGAAGTATTACCCGAGCAAAAAGCCGAAGTCGTGCGTGCCTTGCAAGAACAGGGGCGGGTCGTTGCGATGGCTGGTGATGGTATCAATGATGCGCCGGCACTGGCCCAGGCACATGTCGGTATTGCCATGGGAACCGGTACGGACGTGGCGATGGAAAGTGCGGGTGTGACCCTGGTCAAGGGGGATTTGCGGGGCATCGTCAGGGCTATTCGACTCTCGCGGGCAACGATGCGTAATATACGCCAGAATCTGTTTTTTGCCTTTATTTATAATGCTGCCGGAGTCCCTGTTGCGGCGGGATTGCTGTATCCGTTCTTTGGCCTGTTGCTGTCACCGATGATCGCAGCCCTGGCAATGAGCTTCAGTTCCGTGTCGGTCATCTCGAATGCATTGCGTTTGCGGTCGATAAAAGTATAGCGGTTTCCTGTAGCGGTATTTTCCGGCCCATCATCAGGCGACCGTTTTTTTCGGCAAATCTTCTGGCCGTGTTGACCCTGTATTCACGCTTGTCGAGGGTTAAAAAGGACGTATGCGCAGAGCATCGTTGGCGATAGCCGCTGTCGGTTCTAGGCCATCAGTCTATTGGCGGGAATAGACGTTACGGTCAGCTATTGGCTGCTATAGCACCATAGAGGTAGCCATAGTGAGAGGGACGAGTTCACGCATTGGCCATTATTGCCTGCAAACGGCTCGGGACGGGGCTAGCGCGGGAA
>JALWQD010000095.1 GCA_026994735.1 Gammaproteobacteria bacterium
CGAACATAGATTATCAGGCAATGAAAGCGCGCCCTCCGGCCGGGGGCCGGTATGTCATCAAGTGCTGCCAGTAATTTATCAATATTATTTTCTGAATTTGCACCCTTGCCAGCAAAGCGTGATGAATAAATGCCCGGCGCACCTTGCAGGGCATCGACGGCAAGGCCGGAATCATCTGCAATAGCAGGCAGGCCACTGAGACGACTGGCATGGCGGGCCTTGATGAGGGCGTTCTCGACGAAGCTGAGGCCATTCTCAACAGCATCGGGTATATCCAGTGCTGATTGTGGGATGAGTTCAAGGCCAAGGTCTTTGAGTACGGTCTGCATTTCGTCAAGTTTGCCACTGTTGCCGGTAGCGAGGACAATTTGGCGTTGTTTCATGAGCTGCTGAGAGCCTGGCGCTGGGCTGTGATCAATTGCTCTATACCCTGACGGGCAAGTGCCAGCATGGCTTCCAGTTCATCACCACGAAAGGCATGGCCTTCGGCGGTGCCCTGGATCTCAATATAGGCGCCCGCATCATTCATGACCACATTCATGTCGGTTTCGGCCTCGGAATCTTCGTCATAATCGAGGTCGAGAACGGGCGAGCCCTGATGGATGCCGACTGACACGGCGGCAACGTGCCCGTGGAGAGGATAGCGCCGTATCTGGCCTTTCTTTTTCATTGTCATGAGGGCATCGGAGAGGGCAACAAAGCTGCCGGTAATGGCTGCTGTACGGGTACCACCATCGGCTTGAATGACGTCACAATCGAGGGTGATCGTACGTTCACCGAGGGCCTCAAGATCAATTGCAGCGCGCAGAGAGCGACCAATCAGGCGCTGTATTTCCAGTGTTCTTCCTCCTTGTTTGCCGCGTGCAGCCTCACGTCCCATCCGTTGCCCGGTTGAACGTGGCAACATGCCATATTCTGCTGTTACCCAGCCTTGTCCACTGCCTTTCAGGAAGCGAGGGACACGGTTTTCGACTGTCGCAGTGCAGATAACCTGGGTATCGCCGAAGGCGATCAGAACCGCTCCTTCAGCATGTTTGGTAAAGGCCCGGCGTATGCTCACCGCCCGTAGTTGATCCGCTTTTCTGCCGCTCGGGCGCATGTCGTTGTCCTCAATTTGTTACAAGATACCGGCTACGATTAGACGTGCGGTATGGGCCGGCAATTATTACCGCCAGAGCGGGCCTTTGTCACGCGCAAAATATTTCTGTGCAGTTGCTGGAATTGCCAATGGATGATGATCGTGCCCCCTGCCGCTGTGAAAACGATCATCGACGGCTTGCTAAATACTTCATTTAGGGGGGATGAGTAAGAGTGTCTTGCTATCAGCGACTGTAGTATATTGAATTTATTCAGTTGGTGAGTAAGTGCCAACAGCCTTTTATCATTATCTTTGAAAGTGGAAATCCATGAGTATTGCTTCCCCTCATCCTGTTCCTCATTTGACGACGGCCCAGAGCGGGCCGCTGCAGCATCTGGAGCGTCATTTGCTGGCCCATCAGGCGGCTATTGAGAGCTGGTTTCGGCAACAGTGGCAAGAGACGCCGGCACCCTTTTATACTTCTGTTGATTTGCGCAATGCCGGTTTCAAGCTGGCACCCGTTGACACCAATCTCTTTCCAGCCGGTTTTAATAACCTCAATGCCGCTTTCATGCCGCTCTGTATTCAGGCAGCGCAATCCGCTATCGAGCGTGTCTGTCCGGAAGGCAACGGTGTACTCATTTTGCCGGAGTCGCATACACGCAACGTTTTTTATCTCGAAAGCCTGGCCATGTTGCAGGATATCCTGACCAAGGCGGGTTATACCGTGCGAATTGGTTGGCTCGGCGATGAAGGTGAGGTGCAATGCCTCGACCTGCCTTCCGGTGGACAGCTGCGATTGGATCCGGTGCTACGGCAGGGAGATCGTCTTTGTCTGGCTGATTTCGACCCATGCATGATTTTGCTTAATAATGATCTTTCTGACGGTGTACCGGCATTGCTGGAGGGATTGGCGCAGGCCATTATTCCGCCGTTGGCTATTGGTTGGTCGAACCGCTTGAAGTCGGATCATTTTGACGAGTATCGGCAGGTTTGTGAAGTTTTTGCGACGCTTATTGATATCGACCCCTGGCTGATCATGCCGTACTTTCTGAAGTGTGGGGAGATTGATTTCATGAAGCGAGAGGGGGAGGATTGTCTGGCTCGCAATGTTGGCACGCTGCTGCAGATGATCCAGCGTAAATATGATGAACAGGGCATCGATCAACAGCCATTTGTCATTATCAAGGCGGATGCTGGGACCTATGGCATGGGCATTATGAGTGTGCATTCTGTCGATGAAGTGAAACAACTGAATCGTAAGCAGCGGACGCGTATGGCTGCGAGCAAAGGCGGTCGTTCGAATACCCAGGTGCTGTTGCAGGAAGGTGTTTATACCTTTGAAACCTGGGGCAAGGCGCAGGCGGTGACAGAGCCGGTCGTCTATATGATTGATCATTTTGTTGTCGGTGGCTTTTATCGCGTTCATACTCGTCGTGGTCGCCATGAAAACCTCAATGCACCGGGTATGCATTTCGAGCCGCTGGCTTTTGCAGAATATTTGACGACACCGGAGCATCATCTCGGTCCTGATGCCCAGCCCAACCGTTTTTATGCCTATGGCGTGATTGCTCGCCTGGCGATGTTGGCAGCTGCCCGTGAACTGGCAGCAATCAATCCCTGAGGGGGACGGAATGACACGTCTGGCCGTGATCATGGATCCTATAGAAGGCATTAATCCGGCGAAGGATTCCACACTCGATATGTTGTTGGCGGCCCAGGCACGTGGCTGGTCGATAGATTATTTGCAACAGCAAGATTTGTTTGTTGTTGATGGTTGTTTGCAGGCGCAAATGTCAGCATTGACAGTGCGTGATGATGTCAATGACTGGTTTGAGCGGGCGCCGTCCCGCATTGAAGCGCTTGCTGATGTCGACGTTCTGCTGATGCGCAAAGACCCGCCTTTTGATATGGAGTATATCTACACTACCCATCTACTCGATCTGGCCGAGGCGGAAGGTGTTCTTGTCGTCAATCGGCCGCAAGCCTTGAGGGATACCAATGAGAAGCTGGCAACCTTGCGCTTTCCGCACTGTACATCGCCCTCGTTGGTCAGTCGCGACAGTGACCGTATTCGCGCCTTTTTGCAGCAGCATGGCGATATCATTCTCAAACCACTTGATGGCATGGGGGGAGCATCCATCTTTCGTTTAACGGCTAGTGATGCAAATATTGCTGTTATTATCGAGACGATGACGGCTTATGGGCATGGCTATACATTGGCACAGCGCTATATTCCCGAGATTGTTGACAGTGGTGACAAACGTATTCTGATGATTGATGGTGAACCCGTACCTTTTGCTTTGGCGCGAATGCCGGCGCCGGGAGAGACGCGCGCTAACCTGGCGGCTGGTGGCCAGGGGCAGGCACGACCGTTGACAGAGCGTGACCGTTGGATATGTGCTGAAGTCGGCCCCTGGCTGCGTGAGCAGGGTCTGCTCTTTGTCGGCCTTGATGTCATCGGTGATTATCTGACAGAAATTAATGTCACCAGCCCCACCTGTATTCGTGAGATTGATCGTCAATGCGGAACAGCGATCAGTGCACAATTGATGACCCGAATTGAGACCATACTCCGGTGTCGCAACTGATATATCGTGCTTTCTGGTCATGCACGCTCATCGGCGTGCTTTTGCTCTCAGCTTGTAGTCGTCCGGAAGAGTCGCGATTGCATGCGGCTCAGTTATTGGCCATGGGAACACTCGTCGAAGTGTCAATCTGGGGCACGAGTGACGAACATGCTGCGGCAGTAACGGCACAGATAGAGCAGCGCCTGCGGCGCGTCGAGGATGATTTTCATCCGACGCGGCCTGGTGGTCTGAAGACTGTCAATGTTGCCCTTGCTGCAGGCCGCGCAGTGGCTGTCAATGATGAAATGGCCGATCTGATTCTGCGGGCACAGCATTTCGAAGAGGCCAGTCAGGGCTTATTCAATCCCGCTATCGGCAAACTGATTGCCTTGTGGGGTTTTCAGGATGAGGAGCCAGCCAAGGGGCCTCCACCGAGTGCCAACGAAATTCAGTCCATCAGTGATCAGCATCCTGCAATGTCCCGTCTGCAATTGAAGAATGGACTGTTGACAAGTCATTCGAGGGCTGTGCAGCTCGATTTTGGTGCCTTTGCCAAGGGCTATGCGATTGATCAGGCCGTGGCCATACTTCGTCGCCAGGGCATTCATGATGCCATCGTCAATGCTGGCGGTGATTTGCGTGTCATTGGCCGTCATGGTGACCGGTCGTGGCGGGTCGGTATTCGCCAGCCTGATGGCCACGGGATTATTGCTTCACTTGCCCTTGGTGGTGATGAAAGTATTGTTACATCAGGAAGTTATGAGCGTTACTTTGACTATCAGGGACGGCGCTACCACCATATAATTGATCCGCGCACGGGTTATCCAGCCCAGGGGTTGGTCTCGGTGACGGTACTGGCTGCCGACGCACAGACTGCCGATGCCGCGGCTACGGCCCTGTTTGTCGCTGGCAAGGATGACTGGCCACTAATTGCCCGGCGAATGGCTGTTGACCAGGTGATGTTGATCGATGAGCAAGGCAAGGTTTATCTGACCCGTGAGATGGCCCGGCGAATACGTTTCGAGATTAAGCCTGAGCCAGTGCCGGTGATTATCAAGCCGTGAAAGCTGCTTTTGGTTTGACAATTGCCGATAAACTACTCGTTGGACTGGTTATTTTTTTATTACTGTCTCTCTACGGGCGCTATTGGTCATCGGCAACTCCGGGTGAGCGGTTTCGTGTCAGTTCTATTGTCAACGGGATACAGACCATGGACTTTGGCGCAGACAGGATCATTGCTATTGAGGGCCCTTTAGGTACGACACGATTGCAAATTGCCGGTAACCGAGTGCGTTTTATCTCTTCACCTTGTCACGGCAAGCAGTGTATTCATGCCGGTTGGCTCGCAGATGCTGGTGATTTTGCCGCCTGTCTACCAAACCGTATCAGTTTGACGGTGTTGGGTCTGACAAAAGAATATGACAGTATCAATTTCTAATGATTGATTGTGAACAAAAACCACCGGCGGGCAAGCTTGTTACGCCTGCTCGCGACGATCTGCGTATTGCCTGGTTGGCGGCATTGGCCATTGCTGTGCATATGGTAGAGGCGGTGGTGCCGAGTCCCTTGCCGGGCGTCAAGCCAGGTTTGGCGAATGTCATTACTGTTGCGGTACTGTGTCTGTATGGTTGGCGCTCTGCTGTTTGGGTCGCGGCTTTGAGAGTCCTTGTTGGCAGTCTTCTGATCGGTACTTTCCTGACGCCGACCTTCCTGCTCAGCGTATCAGGTGCTAGTGCCAGTTTGCTTGTTTTGGGGCTGGCAACGCGTCTGCCCGGACAGGGTTTGAGCCCTATAGGTCTCTGCTTGCTGGCCGCATTGGCCCATATGTTTGCCCAGTTTTTTGTCGCCTATCTGTTTTTTATTCCGCACCCGGGCTTGTTTGCCTTGTTGCCGTTGCTGATGACGCTGGCCAGTGTTTTTGGCATTATCAGCGGTCTGTTAACGACGAAACTACTTGCCTATCAGGGCGCTCTGTCATGAATGCTCAAGCAGCTACAGTCAGTGCCAGTGACCGTTTGGGTTTGACCCTTTTTCTGGCCATCGTTATTCATGCGCTGATTATTCTGGGTATCAGTTTTCGGCCCGATTTGCCCGCAGAGCCGCCTGCAGTACCGCCACTGGAAGTGACGATCGTACAAGTGCGCGACCAAACGACGCCGCCCGAGGACAGTCAGTTGCTGGCCCAGGTCAGTCAGGATGGCGGTGGCGATTCCGAACGGGAAGGTCGGCCGGCAGCACCACTACCCTCGTCGATGCCGCAGCAGGAAAATCAGCCGCTTAGTCGCCAGCAGCAATCCCGGCAAACACCACCACCGCAATCACGTACTGTCGACATGGTCATGACGACGACAGAGTCCTCATCTTTTCAGGCGCAACAGGAAGATGTGCTCGAAGAAGCGGATGAGGGGCCACAATCTGCAGCGAACATGATCGAACAAAGTCTTGAAATTGCCCGTCTCAGCGCGGAAATTGATCAATCGCTTGATGATTATGCGAAACGCCAGCGGCATCGCTTTATTTCGGCACGAACACGCGCGTTTCGCGATACTATCTATCTCGATGCCTGGCGCTCAAAGATTGAACGTATTGGCAATCTCAATTATCCCGAAAAGGCTCGCCGTCAACACCTGACCGGAAGCTTGATTCTTGATGTGGCGATTAAGCCGGATGGCAGCCTGGAAGGGATTCGTATACGCCGCACGTCGGGTCACAAGGTTCTTGATGATGCGGCCATTCGCATTGTTCGTCTGGCGGCACCGTTTGCTGCCTTTTCAGAAGACATGCGCCGTGACACGGACATTCTTCATATCACGCGTACCTGGCAATTTATGGATGACAACCATTTGCGTGCAGTTCGTTGACGAAAAGGAGAGGCCGCTTGTCAGTATAGACACTGCTGGATGATACTAGCGTCAGTTAACGCTGTTCTGTATTCACGTTGTTGCCCAAAAATGTGCCGGAGAGGTGCGAGGAGAGTGGTTTGGTGCTTGCAAAAAAACAGCGGGTAAGTGCGGTTGCTTTTTTCTCGATTATTGGCCGCCGGCTGATGTCTCGTCATGGCCTTCTCGTATCTCGAATAGCGGCCATAATGGTCGCTCATCTCAGGCCTCTTGTCATAAGAAAGCATGAGTTCCAATACGGGCATTTGTTAGTGTCATGACAAAACCATTGACCCTGCGCAACCATTTTTTGATTGCCATGCCGAATTTGGCTGACAGCCATTTCTTTCATGCGGTGATTTATCTTTGCGAACACAATAGAGACGGAGCCATGGGCTTGGTCATTAACAGACCGCTGGATCTTTCACTGGGCGAAGTCTTTTCGCAGATGGCCATTGACTGTGGACAGGATGCCGTTGCCAGTCAGCCGATTTATTTTGGTGGCCCGGTTGAGAATGAACGTGGTTTCGTTGTCCACCGGCCGCATGCGGACTGGGAGTCGACATTGCTTGTGTCAGCGGACATTGCCGTGACATCATCGCGCGATATTCTTGTAGCCATTGCTTCTGGTTCCGGTCCTGAAGAGTCATTGGTTGCACTTGGCTACGCCGGTTGGAGCGACGGACAGCTGGAGCAGGAACTGGTTGATAATGCCTGGTTCAGCGTGCCGGCTGATCGACGCATTCTGTTCGAAACGCCAATTGCTGATCGTTGGCAGGCTGCGGCTGAACTGGGAGGCATCGACCCAAACTTGCTCTCTGGCGAGATAGGCCACGCGTGAAGGTGGGTGAAAGAACCTTGCTGGGTTTTGACTATGGCACGAAAAGGATTGGCGTTGCTGTCGGTCAGGAAATGACGGCCAGCTCCCAGCCCCTGGTGACATTGGCGCTTAGCGGACAGGTGCCGGATTGGCTGGCGATTGCCAATTTAATCAAGCATTGGCAACCACATGCGCTGGTTGTCGGCATCCCGTTATGTATGGACGATGCTGAACAGGAAATGACGACGGCAGCGCGGCGCTTTGCGCGCCAGTTGCATGGTCGCTTCAGTCTGCCGGTATATGAGGCGGATGAACGACTGTCGAGTCGTGAGGCGAGTGAATTGGGTCATCGCCTGGGGCGTCGTCCGGCCCGGCGGCGAGGCCAGCGTGCCTTGCCGGCCGTGATCGATGATTTGGCAGCCCACGTGAT
>JALWQD010000096.1 GCA_026994735.1 Gammaproteobacteria bacterium
CAACAAGCCCCTATTTGTTGCAGCATGCCGATAATCCGGTTGCCTGGCAAGCCTGGAACGAGGCGACGTTAGGCTATGCCCGTGAGCATGACCGGCCCATCTTGCTCTCGATTGGCTATGCCGCTTGTCACTGGTGCCATGTTATGGCCCATGAATCTTTTGCCGATGCGGACACCGCTAAATTGATGAATCGCTTCTTTGTCAATATCAAGGTTGACCGTGAGGAGCGACCTGATCTTGACCGTGTTTACCAATTGGCGCATCAAATGATTGCCGGACGCGGTGGAGGTTGGCCATTAACTGTTTTTATTGATCCCCAGACTCAGGTGCCCTTTTTTTCCGGCACTTACTTTCCTGATCACGCGCGTTATGGTTTGCCTGCATTTACTGAGTTGTTGACACGGGTTGAACAGTATTATCGCCAGCAAAAGAAGGAGATTGCCAGCCAACGGCAAGAGCTACTGGCGCTCCTTAACGCCGACAGCCATTCGGGCACTGGCAAAGGGGCTTTGGATAGTGCTCCTCTTGATATGGCGCGGCATCAGCTTGCCCATGCCTATGACCGCAAACATGGTGGGTTCGGGGGGGCACCAAAATTTCCCCAGCCCGGCCATATCGAACGCCTGCTACATCATTGGCACCATGGCCGACAGCAAGGATATGAGGATGCCGAGGCATTACAGATGGCCCTGCGCACTCTTGATGCTATGGCCAATGGCGGGATCTATGACCATTTGGCCGGGGGCTTCTTTCGTTATTCAGTTGATGCGGAATGGGCGATCCCGCATTTTGAGAAGATGCTCTATGACAATGGCCAGCTGCTCGCACTCTATGCGCAGGCCTGGGCGATTAGTAGGCGGCCACTGTATCGTCGTATTGTCAATGAAACAGTCGCCTGGATGGTGGCTGAGATGATGGATTCTACCGGCGCTTTTTGTGCTTCCCTGGATGCCGATAGTGAGGGGATTGAGGGACGATATTATGTTTGGCGTCCTGAGTGGCTGGAAGAGCAACTGGCCAAGCCGGTCGCCTTGTTGTTTTGTCGTGCCTACGGCCTCGATAAGGCGGAAAATTTTGCGGCTGACTGGCATTTGCAGCGCTCACTGAGTAGCGCACAGCTGGCTACCGAAGTGGGTTTGTCCGAGGCCGATGTTGAGGCGGAACTTATTGCCGCACGTCAATCCTTGCTGACGCTGCGCCGGCAACGGATCGCCCCTGCCCGTGATGATAAATTACTGGCTGGCTGGAATGCTCTGGCTATTCGCGGTCTGGCAATTGCGGCACGTCATTGCCCGTCTGACGAGTTATTACAAATTGCTCGCGGGGCTTTACATGCTGTGCGCTGTCATCATTTTATTGATCATCGGTTACGGGTTTCCTGGCGTCAGGGGAAGGCCCCGCAAGACGCCTTTCTCGATGATCATGTCTATCTTATTGATGCCCTGCTCGAAATGTCCCAGCTTGATTGGCAGGCAGATGATATGCATTTTGCGATAGAGCTTGCTGATCAGGTGAAGGAGCGCTTTCGTGATCGCCAGCAGGGAGGCTTTTTTCTCACAGCAAATGATCATGAGTCTTTGATCCATCGCCCACGCGCACTCGTAGATGACGCCTTGCCTGCAGCCTATGGCGTTGCGACGAGGGTTTTTGGCCGTTTGGCGATACTTTTTCCTGAACGTGGGTATGGCATGGTTGCCGAGCAGGCACTGGCCGCTGCGGCGGATGAAATGAGAGAGATGCCGTACGCTCATCATAGCTTGCTTTGCGCTCTGGAAGAACAGCTGCGGCCAGTCGAATTGCTCGTGATACGGGCAACTGCCGATGAACTGGCTGCCTGGCGTGCCGCAGCGCTAATGGACTATGCGCCACAGCGTCTCGTCTTTGCGTTGACCGACGA
>JALWQD010000097.1 GCA_026994735.1 Gammaproteobacteria bacterium
CATTCGGGGCTGCGATGGTTTTCGTTGCCGTGGTCTTTGGCCAAACAGCGCAGGGGTGCTTTATCTGCGCATCGCACGCTGCCATGGAGGTCAGGCCTGCTATGATTGCCTCTGGTCAGTGAACACCCGAATATCTTCTGACATCAAGGCCTGACGACATGCGAACCTTGTTTCTTTATTTCTGCGCGGCGCTGGCCGAGATTGCCGGGTGCTATGCCTTCTGGGCCTGGCTGCGACTGGAGCGCTCAGCCTTCTGGTTGCTGCCGGGGATTGTCTCGTTGATGATCTTTGCATGGTTATTGACGCGTATAGATGTTGCCTATGCAGGGCGCAGTTACGCTGCCTATGGCGCTATCTATATCGCTTCGGCGCTGCTCTGGCTCTGGCTCGTTGAAGGGGGACGCCCGGATCGCTGGGATCTGGCTGGTGTGGCCGTCTGCTTGCTCGGGGCAGGTATCATCCTCTATGGTCCGAGGGCATCATAAGGGCCGTTATGTATCTTTTTTGCGCAGCTGGTCTGGCGTGTTTTCTCGTCTTCAAGAAAGTATCCCGCGTTATTTTCCCGTTCTGCAGGCAGGGCATTCGTGACAAACGAGCCATCGCCATTTCTGTCTCGAAGCGCTCCCTTCCTGCTGTGAGTCGTGCTTTCTCGTCTGTTGACATTTTTTTTGTATCGGGTGATCGTTTTTTGACCGGCTCTTATGTGACAAAAGTTACATACATATAAAGTTAATAATATTATGTTTCTCTAAAGTTTAGTGGTGATCGAGGGGGCCATGTTTCGTTTTATTGTCATCCTGTTGCCATTGTTGATGTTGATGTTGCTGGCAAGTAACGAACGCATAGCCTTGCGGATGTCTGCTGCAGGTTGAAGTGGACTTGGTATGGCTATGTGTTGGTTTTTGGCTTCTTGAACAGCTGGCAAGGAAAGGTTGCTGCAGTTATCGCTGAATATTTAGCCTTGTCCCGGTGGATGTGAAGAAACAGCGATCTGGTTCTGGAAAGGTATTCATAAAATCAAGAAGGGAGCCTGTTTCCATGGTGCAAGGACAACGTTGGCGTCTGCTTTTATTGTTCCCTGTCGGTCTTTTTATTGCCTGGTTTATTTGGCAAAGAGTGCTGTCGGATACGTCGGACGAGGGTCGCCTGGTCCTCTATGGCAATGTTGATATTCGCGAGGTGTCACTGGCCTTTAATAGTAGCGAGCATATTGCCGAGGTTCTCGTTGAGGAGGGCGACAGGGTAAAAAAAGGACAATTGCTTGCTCGTTTGCATCCACAACATCGCCTTGCTGATGTCGCTGTGGCCGAGGCCCGTGTAGCCGCTCAACAGGCTGTGGTTGACCGGCTGCTGGCTGGCAGCCGACCGGAAGAAATCCGCCAGGCACGTGCCAGGTTGACGGCCGCCAGGGCTCGCTTGAGAGATGAACAACGGCGCTTTGACAGGGTACGTGGGCTGTTTAAAAAACATTCAGTGTCGCGTCAGGCTCTGGATGATGCCGAGGCGACAGTTGATGTTGCCGATGCTGATCTGAAAGTGGCACAGGAGACCCTGGCGTTGTTGTTGGCCGGGCCAAGGGTTGAGGATATTCGTGCCGCCAAGGCAATACTGCTGGCCGACCAGGGGCTGTTGCAGGCGGCCCAGGAATCGCTCAAGGATACGCGTCTGATGGCGCCCTCAGATGGTGTTATCCGGAATCGAATCCTCGAACCGGGTGACATGGCGACAGCGCAGACACCTGTATTGACACTGGCCCTGCTGGACCCGCTCTGGGTGCGCAGCTATGCCCCTGAAACTGTTCTCGGTCAATTGAAGCCAGGCATGGCGGCGACGGTGAGCAGTGATAGCTTTCCGGATAAACGTTATCAAGCCTGGCTGGGTTATATTTCGCCGACAGCAGAGTTTACGCCAAAAAACGTTGAAACGCCGGTGTTACGGACACGCCTTGTCTATCAGGTCCGGGTTTATGTTTGCCAGCCGCAGCGACAGTTGCGCCTGGGTATGCCGGCGACGGTGACGTTTGATCTGCACTCAACAGTGGTGGACGGGGAAGGGCAGCATGCCCGCGTTTGTAACTCCGCTGAAGGGCAATAACATGTCTTCGCAGATAGCGATCAGTTTCTGTCAAGTCAGTCAGCGATTTGCTCTTGATAAGGTCGATTTCAATCTTCGGGCGGGTCAGGTGAGCGGCCTGATCGGTCCGGATGGAGCAGGCAAGACGACCCTGATGCGTCTTGCAGCAGGGTTATTGGTTGCTGACGAGGGTGACATCCAGGTGCTCGGGATTGATGTTCGTAACGATCCCCTGGCAGTACAGTCTGCGATTGGATATATGCCTCAACGCTTTGGTCTTTACGAAGATCTTACCGTGGCCGAAAACCTTGACCTCTATGCTGATTTGCAAGGGGTTTCTTTAGTCCGCAGACGGACACGCTATGATGAATTGTTGCCGATGACCGGGCTGGCCGATTTTCAACAGCGCCTGGCCGGGCAGCTGTCGGGAGGGATGAAGCAGAAGCTTGGCCTCGCGTGTGCCTTGATTCGTTCGCCGCGCCTGCTTCTGCTTGATGAACCTACAGTTGGTGTTGACCCGGTTTCGCGGCGCGAATTATGGGCGATTATCTATCGCCAGGTGAATCACACCGGAATGACTGTCCTCTTGAGCACAGCCTATCTCGATGAGGCTCAGCGTTGCGCTGATATCATCCTGTTGCATGGTGGTCGTTGTCTTGCTCAGGGGCGACCGGAATCATTCAGTGCTGCCTTGCATGGACGTGTCTTTGAGGTGAGATCCAGGGATGAAAGTAAACGCCAGCTGCAAGCACGTCTGAATCAACGGCCCGAGGTGATTGATGCCTTGGTTGAGGATGAACAGGTGCGCGTGATTGCCCGTGCCGGTACCGTGCCCGACATGTTTACTGCTGTCGATAGTCTGGGTGACATACTCGTGCGTGCCGTTGAGCCCGTTTTCGAAGATGCCTTTATCGCCCGTTTGAAAGAAGAGACGGCGACTGGGAAGCGTGCGGGAATAGCCACTGCCCATGCCTTGCCCAAAGCCCTGCCAAGCGATAACGACCGAGTGATCTCCGTGCGCAACCTCGAACGCCATTTTGGCCGCTTTGTTGCCGTCAAAGGTGTCAGTTTCGATGTTTCCAGAGGGGAGGTATTTGGCCTGCTGGGCGCTAACGGGGCGGGTAAATCGACGACCTTCCGGATGCTTTGCGGTTTATTGCCGGTAACGTCTGGAGAGGCTCGGGTTGCCGGCGTTGATTTGCGTCATGGTGCTGCCCGTGCCCGTGCCCGCCTGGGGTATATGGCGCAACGTTTTGCACTCTATGTCGATTTGACAGTTCTGCAGAATCTGCGTTTTTTTGCCAGTGCCTATGAGCTGGGTAGAGAACAGGCGAAACGGCGTATTGGCTGGGCACTGGCAGCTTTTGAACTGGAGGCGTTCAAACAGACGAGTGCCGGTGATCTGCCCTTGGGCTACAAACAGCGCTTGGCTATGGCGGCTGCCCTGATGCATGAACCGGATATTCTTTTTCTCGATGAGCCGACATCGGGTGTTGATCCACTGGCACGACGGGAGTTCTGGCAGCGAATTAATGCCCTGGCAGAGTCGGGGGTTACTATTTTGGTCACCACGCATTTTATGGATGAAGCCAATTACTGTGATCGTTTGCTGATCATGGCTGATGGTGAAATGCTTGCGACTGGCAGCCCGGTTGAGATGAAGGCCCGTTTTCATCAACCAGGAAAACCGTCACCGACCATGGAGGATGCCTTTATTGCCTTGATAGAGGGGAAAGACCGGGCCAGGAGTGCCGCATGAGCAGACAATCGGTAGCTCGCCGGCGGCTTCTGGGGATGATCCGTAAAGAGAGTCTGCAAATAATCCGTGACCCCTCGAGCATTGCCATCGCTTTTATCATGCCGGTCGTGTTGTTATTGCTCTTTGGCTATGGTGTCTCGCTTGATGCCCGCCATGTCCCTATCGCCATTGTCGTCGAACAGGCCGACGGTCAGACGGTGAGTCTCGGTGCTGCTTTTTCACATTCGGAATATTTTTCGCCGCAATATTTTGCCACGATTCAGCGGGCACAAAAGGCCTTTGATGCACGTGAAGTCTTTGCCATCGTCTGGCTGAAGAATGATTTTAGTGACCATCTCAGGCGTGGAGACAGTGGCGGAATTGGTGTCATCGTCAATGGTGTCGATGCCAATCAGGCACGGATCAGTGAAGGCTATATCGAGGGTGTCTGGCAGACCTGGCTGTTGTCGTATATTGACCAACAGGACCTGAACCTTTCTCTGCCACTGACGATGCAGAGCCGGCTTTGGTTTAATGCTGCCGTCAGCAGCCGTAATTTTCTCGTGCCAGGCCTGATTGCCGTGATTATGACCCTGATCGGTGCGATGTTGACCGCCATGGTTGTTGCCCGTGAGTGGGAGCGGGGGACGATGGAAGCGTTACTGGTAACGCCAATCCGGATCAATGAAATCATTGTTGGCAAACTGTTGCCCTATTTTATCCTCGGGATGGGTGGCATGCTGCTCAGCGTAGCGATGGCGGTAGGCCTGTTCGGCGTTCCCCTGCGCGGTTCCTTTCTGTTGCTTGTCGCCACGTCAGCACTCTTTATGCTTGTGACATTGGGCATGGGTTTATTGATTTCGATTGTCGCGAAAAACCAGTTTATTGCTGGACAGATCGCCATTATTGTGACCTTTTTACCGGCATTTATTCTTTCCGGATTTATTTTTCAGATTGATGCCATGCCGGAATTTATCCAGTGGCTGACGCTGCTGATTCCAGCACGATATTTTGTCAACATCCTCCAGACCCTGTTCCTCGCGGGCAATATATGGCCGATTATTCTTGCCAATGCAGCGGCCCTGGCTGTGATGATGCTTGTTTTCCTTGGACTGGCCCGGCACAAGATGCACAAACGGTTGCAATGATGATTTTTTTACGTCGGATACTGGCTTTGGCGATAAAGGAGTTTTTGGCTATCCTGCGGGATAAAAAAAGTCGTTTTATCCTGATTGGGCCGCCGCTGGCACAATTGCTGATTTTTGGCTATGCCGCCACTTTTGATCTGAATCATATTCCTGTCGCGATCAATAATGAGGATCGTGGCCAGGCGGCGCGGGCGTTGATTGCCCGAATTTCCGCTTCACCGCATTTTGATGTGGTTGCCAATATTGATCGCGATGCCGCCATTGTGCCTGTTATCGACAACAAGCAGGCGTTGGTGATGGTTCATATCGATACGCAGTTCAGCGATGATTTGAAAAGCGGACGAGGCGCTGTAGCGCAAATTATAATTGACGGTCGAAATTCAAATACAGCGTTATTGGCGATGGGTTATCTGCGTACAATTTTCAATGACTACAATCGTGACTGGTTGCGTGAACATGGAGCAACGGGGCCACCGGCTGTGTTACGGATTCGTCCTTGGTATAACGAAAATCTGCTTTCGCGCTGGTTTGTTGTTCCCGGGATTGTCGGCCTGCTGTCGTTGGTTGTGACAACGATAGTCACCGGCCTGTCGGTGGCACGTGAGCGCGAGGCCGGCACCTTTGATCAACTGCTCGTGACCCCGATGCGGCCGGCCGAGATACTGGTCGGCAAGGCGATTCCCGGTGTCGTCATAGGTCTTGTTGAAGGCAGTCTTATTCTCCTGCTGGTTGTCTTCTGGTTCGAGATACCGTTGCGCGGCAGTCTCGGTGCCTTGTATTTAGGGTTTTTTCTGTTTTTACTCTCGGCCGTCGGTGTCGGCCTGATGATTTCATCACTGGCCCGCACCCAGCAACAGGGTATTCTCGGTGCTTTTCTTTTTCTTGTTCCAGCCGTATTGTTGTCAGGTTTTGCCACGCCCATTGCCAATATGCCTGAGATTGTGCAACAACTGACGCTGATCAATCCGATGCGCTATTTCATGATCATCCTGCGCGGTGTTTTTCTTGAGGGGGACTCCTATGCCTTGCTCTGGCAGCAATACTGGCCGATGGCCATCATTGCCTTTGTGACACTGATCGCCGCCGCAGTGTTGTTCCGGTGGCGTTCTGCCGCTTAGGGTGCCGGCAAGACAAGGGGACTGACAGAGTATTCCATGGTGTGGCATGTTAACCGTGTTTTTTGCTCGTGGTCACCTATCAGCTATATTTGTCAGCGATATTATGGCCTGTTTTATTACAGACGCTTAAGATGTTATGAAAGCGGGAAGAAAAATATTTTTTTGGACGGATGATTTGCTGTCGATGGCTGACTTTCGCAAGCAGGATATTGATTCGTTGCGAGCGGCAAGGAAAAAATCCGGGATCAATGCTGGTCTACTGCTGATCGAAAAGGAAAGCGAGTCGGCATAAAAACCAGTCGCTGAAAGGAAATGATTCTCAAATTCAGTTGGTAGCGGGGGTAGGATTTGAACCTACGACCTTCGGGTTATGAGCCCGACGAGCTACCAGGCTGCTCCACCCCGCACCTGATGACGCGCATACTAGCAAAAGAAGAGCCAAACAAGCAAGGATTCATTTTTCTGCGGTCGTGAATGACTGTTGGTGGTTGTGCCAGGCAGGGGGGTAATTGCCTCGCCAGCCGCGTATGATGGGCGTATACCGTTAGCCGATGCTCATCGAATTACTATACAGGAGACTCTATATGCTGCCGGCGCCTGTCGTTCAATATGACCGGATTGCTATCACTTTGCATTGGTTGATGGCGGCACTGGTTATTGGCCTGTTTTTTCTCGGTATCTATATGGTTCAGCTGGATTATTATGATCCCTGGTATCATGATGCCCCGGATCTGCATAAAGCAATAGCCATAATTTTTCTCGGACTTTTATGCGGGCGTCTTGGCTGGCGTTTACTGCGTTCCTATCCCGCCCCATTCGGACGTCCCTGGGAACGCGGGCTTGCCCGTTTTGTGCACGGAAGTCATTACCTCTTGATGATTATTATTGGCATCAGTGGTTATCTGCTACCGACAGCGAAAGGGGCCGGGGTCGATGTTTTTGGCTTCTTCACAGTCCCTTCGCTATTGTCTCTTTCCTCGCGCCAGTCCGATTTGGCAGGGCTGGTTCATCGGCAGGCTTCGTGGGTGTTAATGGCGCTGGTTGCCTTGCATGTACTGGCCGCTTTCAAGCATCATCTGATTGACAGGGATCCGACCCTGTTGCGCATGATTGGCAAGGGTGACCGAAAATGAACACATTCAGGAGAAATACCATGAAGAAATCTGTGATTGCCTGCCTGGCTTTGCTGGCCCTGCTGTTAGCCGTTTCCGTTCAGGCTGCCGAGCACTATGTCATTGATACAGCCAAGCAACATGCCTTTATCCAGTTTCGGGTGCAACATCTTGGTTTTAGCTGGTTATCGGGGCGGTTTAATCGTTTTGCCGGGACGTTTGACTATGATGAAAAGAATGTGGCTGCGAACAAGGTGGCCCTGACCATCGATATGGCCAGTATTGACAGCAATTATGCCGAGCGCGACAAACATCTCCGTGGCGAGGACTTTTTTGATGTGGAAAATTTTCCTGAAGCCCGCTTTAAAAGCACTCATTATACTGACCTTGGTCAGGGGAAAGGCCGCCTTGAAGGCGAGTTAAGTCTGCACGGTACGCGAAAAATGATCGTTATCAATGTTGAGCAAGTGGGTGCGGGCAAGGATCCCTGGGGCGGCTTCCGGCGTGGTTTTGAAGGCCGCACGACCTTGCATTTGAGCGATTACAACCTGGC
>JALWQD010000098.1 GCA_026994735.1 Gammaproteobacteria bacterium
AACGACCAACAACCAGGTAACGCCACAAAGTACTTTCCTTATTGCCAAGTTTCTCAGCGTTGGCTTTAATCCAATCAGTAAATGAACTGGCTGTTTGTTTCCAATAATTGGTTTTGTCCACCTGATCTAATAGGTGAGATAGCTCTGTCCATGGCATAGATTCTCCGTGAGCAAGTTTTTGAATACCCTTGCTGATGGAACTTTTACTATCGAATAAACCAACCATGAGGCGAAGTATACACACTCACCACAATAAGTCTAGCGGCGAGACTTAATCATCGTTCGAACCGTTACCATGGCAAGGTCACAACCTTAACTTGTCGGATTTAGTATTCCAGATAAACCAAGAAAAGCGCTTGACTCTGGAGTATGCTTTATGGTTTATCGTTCGGCCATGAAGATTGGTGAGCTATCAAAAACAACAGGCGTATCAATAGATACGATACGCTACTATGAACAGCGAACGCTACTACCTGAGGCGGTACGGACTCAATCCGGCTATCGGCAATACTCAGGTAATGATATCACGCGTTTAAAATTTATCGTACAGGCAAAAGAGCTTGGCTTTACTCTTAAAGAAATATCACAGCTACTTGGCATTCAATCAAGCGATTGCCGAGATGTGAAGTTAATCGCTGAGAGCAAAGCCCTTGAAATGGAAGGTCGCATTGCAAAGTTATCTCGTATGAAGGAAGTGCTCCTTGAATTGGCCGATAAATGTGGTCAGTCAGGAAATGATGATCCATGTCCTATTCTAAAATCACTGGAGGAATTAACTTGAACAATACTGAAGCAAAGAAAGAAAACACACCCTTGGTCGGCGCTATTATAGCAGGAGGATTGGCATCCGCCTGTTGTATCGGGCCGTTGATTGTGGTCATGCTGGGACTGGGTTCAGCTTCGGCTTTCATCGCTATGGAGCCGTATCGTCCCATCTTTGCTGCGATCACGCTTGCCTTGATCGGTTGGGCCGGCTGGCGTCACTGGCAGGGCAGAAAAGTATGCATAGCCAATGGTTGTCCACCTAAGAAACCTGTGTTGCTCTGGATGCTGGGCGGCTTGGCTGTTCTGCTGCTGATCTCACCGTCGCTGTTACCCTATCTGATTAAATAAGGAGATTTACTAATGCGAAAAATGTTATTGTTTACAGCCATTTTTTCCATCACTGCCATGTATGCGCAGGATGGTATTGCACAAGAGAAGACCGTCACCATGCATGTATCGGGTATGACTTGCGGCACTTGCCCGATCAGTATCCGGCATCGCGCTTTGCAAATGAAAGGCGTGCATGCAGCTACTGCTGATATCAATACCGCGTCAGCAAGCGTTACCTTTGAGGATAGCGAACAATCACCCCAGGCGATTGCACAGGCTATCACTAAACTGGGTTATCCAGCGACAATCATGGATGCTAAACAATGAATGAATCTACTGCGAAACAGAACCGTGGGTCAATGATTCTGAATGTCATTATTGGCATCACAGTACTTGCAGGTGTGATCTGGCTGGTAACGCACTGTCCGACATGCCATTAAATAACAAAAGGAGAGAAGGTTGAATAAATCTACATTATTGAAGACTGGTATCATAGGTTCTGCCATTGCCGCCCTGTGCTGCTTTACGCCTGCACTGGTTATCCTGTTTGGCGCTGTCGGGCTGTCTGCTTGGGTCGGACATCTGGATGCTGTGCTGATGCCGGCACTGATCCTTTTCCTTGGCTTGACGGTGTATGCTTTTCTGAAAAAAGACAAGGGAGATTGCTGCGAAACGAACCATAAGGCAGATCAATCATGAGTGAGTGTTGTGCAAACAAATCATCCTGTGCAGTCAAAATGCATATCGCCATTGTCGGCACAGGCTCCGGAGCCTTTGCCGCAGCCATCAAGGCCGTCGAAAAAGGTGCCAGGGTCACGTTAATTGAAGGAGGGGACATAATTGGCGGCACCTGCGTCAATGTCGGATGCGTGCCTTCCAAGATCATGATTCGTGGTGCCCACATTGCCCATTTGCAATCCTCACATGCGTTCGAAGGCCTTCCCTTAAACCAGCCCCGGATTGACCGAGCCGCGCTGGTGCACCAACAGCAGGCACGCGTTGAAGAGCTGCGACATGCCAAATATGAAAGCATTCTGGAAAGCCATCAGGACATTCATCTCGTCCGGGGCTGGGCAAGATTCGATGACCCAAACACCCTGATCGTCAAACAGGAGGATGGCAGCGAACAACGTGTTGTTGCGGACAGAATTTTGCTGGCCACGGGTGCAGCGCCTGCGGTTCCCGACATTCCCGGTCTGAAAGACACACCATTCTGGACATCGACAGAGGCATTGATTGCAGAAGAGTTGCCCAAGCATCTGGTTGTGATCGGTGCTTCAGTGGTGGGACTGGAACTGGCACAGGCGTTTTTACGTCTGGGATCTAATGTCACAGTCATGGCCCGAAGCATATTCCTGTCCAGGGAAGATCCGGCGATTGGTGAAGGGTTGGTGAAGGTGTTTGAGGAAGAAGGGGCGCGGGTATTGCTGCATACACTGCCCGATTCCGTATCGCACAATGGGAAGGAGTTTGTCCTGCCATCCAAAGCGGGGGAAATACGTTGTGATCAATTACTGGTTGCTACTGGCCGCAATGCTAATACAGCGGAATTGATGCTTGGTAAGGCAGAAGTCAAGACTGATAAAAGTGGAGCAATAGTCATTGATGATCATATGCAGACTTCGGTTGAGCATATCTATGCTGCTGGGGACTGTACCAATCAGCCACAATATGTGTATGTGGCTGCGGCTGCTGGAACACGTGCCGCCATTAATATGACTGGTGGTGATGCAACATTGGATTTATCTGCCATGCCAGCAGTCGTGTTTACAGAGCCTCAGGTGGGCACGGTGGGATTAACCGAAACAGAAGCTGGAAAACATGAAATTGATGCTGAATCACGTACATTGCCATTAGAGAGTGTACCAAGAGCCTTGGCTAATTTTGATACGCATGGATTTATCAAACTTGTAGCAGAAAAAGGCACGGGGCGATTGCTTGGGGCACAAATTCTTTCTGCTGAAGGCGGTGAAATTATTCAGAGTGCTGCATTGGCAATCCGTAATCAAATGACGATTCAAGAATTGGCAGGGCAACTGTTCCCTTACCTTACCATGGTCGAAGGACTAAAACTTTGCGCCCAAACATTCACCAAGGATGTCAAACAACTTTCCTGCTGTGCAGGTTGAAAAAGGAGCAACCATGTCTTGTGCTTGCTGTAACACGACTACGAAAAAGACTCGAATGAGCTGTCCGGTATGTGGGCAAAACTGTTTTCCAGTCAGCAGCCAAACCATCTTGCATCAGGTTCAGTTCCCTGAAAACCAAGCTATCGCTGAAGGAGATTACGCATTTTGTGCTAACTCTGAATGTAATATCGGTTATTTTTCGCCTTCCAATACCATTCCAAAAGCCTGTTTACGGGCATTCCAGCCAGATCAAGAGGCCATGCTCTGTCACTGCTTCGATATTTCCGAATCTATATATCGCATGGCATTGGATGATGGCACAGCAGAAACGATGAAGGCGTTTATCGTTCAGCAGACCAAAGCAGGCTTGTGCGCCTGTGAATCCAGAAACCCTTCCGGTCGTTGCTGCTTGGCTAATTTTAGCCAAATGGAACAAGAGCATACCAATTAAATCAGGTTGCTGCCTGTATATTGTTCTAGCAGCAGTATTCAGTATGATCCGCTGAAGAATGAATTCCATTTATATTTATACAGGGGCTGCTGTGGCCGAAATTGCTGGCTGCTTTTCCTTTTGGGCATGGTTGAAGCTGGAGCGTGATGTTTGGTGGCTACTTCCAGGCATGGCGAGTCTGGCACTATTCGCCCTGTTGTTGACGCAGGTTGATTCGGATTACGCAGGGCGGGCTTATGCCGCATACGGCGGCATCTATATTGTCTGTTCACTCGTCTGGCTCTGGCTGGCAGAAGATACGTTGCCAGACCAATGGGACATACTGGGGGCAGCAATATGCCTGTTCGGAGCCGGGATCATTTTATTTGCGCCAAGGGCGAGCCTATCCTGAGACGCCTTTTATTCAGTACTATCGGCTGCCTGCCGTCGCAGATAGTTCAGGATAATCGCTTGCTCCTGATCCGTCGGCCTCAGAATGGAGCCCATCTGTGACATCATCTTCATGCGCCGATTCATACGGGCAAATACTTTGGGCCATTCGCCGGAAGTATGCAGTGCTGGCGGAGGCAAGTCGTGGCATTGGGTACAATAGCGGGCCAGAAGCAACGCCCCCTGAGAGTGCGGATCGGGGAGATTTGCTGTATCAATGCCAGGTGGGAGTTGACCACCCATCATGCGTTTCATCATCTCTTTCATATTGCCTTGACCCATCATTCCCATGCCACCCATTGGCATTGGAGAGTTTATGGCCAAAAGTCCTCCAATGCCGGCCAGTAATAACACGAGGCCAATGATTAACCGCATATTTGACCTCATGATTCGCCGCCTTCGCCAATATCCTTTTTCATACGCTCAAACACTGCTTTGTCAATTTCGCCTCGTGCGTAGCGTTGTTTGAGAATATCCACAGCAGACCCTTTCTTTCGGCCAAAAAGCCATTGTACGATCAGCACTACCCCGGCAATGACCAGTGTCCAGAAAAAGAGAGGCATGAGCATCATTCCCCATCCATTCATTCCATTATTCATCATATCCATCATCATTATATTTTTCCTCCGTATTAACCAGTCATTGCGCTCATGGATGGGCCTTTGTTCTATTCAATTATTTATTGGAACAAATGGGAACTAGCGTTTTTTCGCCTCTGGCTCGTTCAGTCTTCGGGTTCGAGGTCAATAATGACATAACGGCCATCACTGCTTTTGATGAACTCGAAATTGACCTTGTCGCCGACCTCTATATCTTCAAGCAAATCCAATTCATCGACATTGAAAGACATGGTCATGCCCATCCAACCAATACTCTTAATCGGGCCGTGTTTGATTTCGATTCGAGTCTCCGGCAAATTGATTGCGGTAACCACGCCCTCACCATGATGGTTTTGCCCGGCGTACAGCGCGGGAGGCATACTGATGCTCAGTAGCAGTATGGTTACGAATATAGCGATTCTGTTTTTCAGTTTCATGTTGTCACTCCTGTTTTCTATGTTGTAGTAATTATCTGATGTATTTACTTGGTATGTTTGCGTCATTTCATAGGCACATTCTCCCTGATTGGGCGCAAGCGCCAGCCTTTCCATATAGCAAAGATGGAGGGAAAGACGACGAGCACCATGATTAAGGCCGATGCGATGCCGCCCACCATGGGAGCAGCGATGCGTTTCATAACATCGGCGCCGGTGCCATCACTCCACAGAATGGGCACCAATCCCAACAGTAGAACCATGCCAGTCATGAGCATGGGGCGGATGCGGCGACCAGCGCCTTCGCATATAACGCTCACCAGGTCAGGCCATGTGTTCAATTGATTGTCACTTTGCCGTTGTCGATAAACCATGCCCAGATACAGCATCATCAATACGCCCATTTCAGCATCCAGACCCGCCAAAGCAATCATGCCCACCCATACCGCGACGCTCATATTGTATTCCAGCAGGTATAAAACCCACACGGAACCAATCAGGGAAAAGGGCACGGCCAGCAGAATAATTAGCGATTCCACCACCGATTTGCGATTGAGAAACAGCATGAAAAAGACAATAAACAGGGTGAGTGGCACCACTACTTTCAGCTTGGCTTTGGCGCGTTCGAAATATTTGAACTGCCCGGCCCAGTCGAGCCGATAGCCTGAAGGCACATTGGCTTTTTCAGCCACAACCTGTCGCGCAGCCGCGACATAATCGGCAATACCGATTTTGTCGCTGACATCCACAAATACGTAGCCCACCAACTGCCCGTTTTCATTGCGTAGCATGGGCGGGCCAGTGCGAAAGTGCAGGGTTGCCAATTCTGCCAGCGGGATTTGAGCGCCACCGGGCGTGGATACGAGCACCCGCTTCAGTTCCTGTGGGTTATCGCGAAAGTCGCGGGCATAACGCAGATTAATAGCATAGCGCTCGCGCCCCTCTATGGTTTCCGAAATGGCCGTACCGCCTACCGCAGCCATGATGACGTTTTCAACATCGGCTATCGTCAGTCCGTAACGAGCGATTTTATCCCGATCAATATCGAAATCGAGAAAATAGCCTCCGGAGATACGTTCGGCGAAGGCGCTGCGGGTGAAGGGGGCGGTGCGTTGATCCGTTTGCAGAGCCTTCTCAATCCGCACTCCTGTAGCTTCCACCGTGGCGAGATCATCGCCAAACACTTTAATCCCTAAAGCAGAACGAATGCCGGTGGCCAGCATTTCAGTTCGGGTCTGGATCGGCATCCACCAGACATTGGGCATGCCAGGGTAGTCCAGTTGCTGATCCATTTTGGCGAGAAGGCTTTTCCATGTTACCCCTTCCGGCCACTGATCTTTTGGTTTGAGCGTAATCACGGCTTCGACCATGGATAGTGGCGCTGGATCTGTTGGGCTGGTTGAGCGCCCGATTTTACCAAATACCCGTTCTACCTCCGGAAACGATTTGAGCTCTCTGTCCATTGATTGCAATACACGACTTGCTTCAGTGATAGACATCCCCGGCGTAGCTGTAGGCATATAGAGAATGGTTCCTTCATTCAGAGGCGGCATAAACTCATTGCCGAGCTGCATGAATATCGGCACGGTCACGATCAGTGCAGTCAGCGCCGTTGCAATCACCCACCAGCGCAGTTTCGCCGCCAAGCGGACAACGGGCGTATAGGCTGCGACAAGCCAGCGGTTCAGAGGATTTTTATCCCCCCGGATTTTTCCACGCACAAGCAGCACAGCCAGTGCCGGGGTAAACGTAATCGCCAGTAATGCGGCAAACCCCATGGAATAGGTTTTGGTGAAAGCCAGTGGTTTGAACATTCGTCCTTCTGTTCCTTCCAGTGCAAAAACAGGCAGGAATGCAACGGTGATAATTAGCAGCGAAAAGAAAATGCTTGGCCCCACCTCCTGCATAGCCTTGATGATGATTGCGTTCCGGCTACCGGAACGACCGGATTCCTCCCATTCCTCTATACGTTTGTGGATGTTCTCAATCATCACAATGGAGGCATCCACCATGGCTCCGATGGCAACGGCAATGCCGCCAAGCGACATAATATTGGCAGTCAGGTGCTGTCCGGACATTGGTATAAAGGCCAACAGAATCGCCACAGGCAATGTAAGGATTGCAATCAATGCCGAGCGGAAGTGCAACAGGAAAATGGCGATCACCAGTGATACCACGATCATCTCTTCAATAAGCGTGTGGCGCAAATTATCTATCGCTCGTTTGATGAGGTCGGAGCGGTCATAAACAGTCACGATCTGCATACCATCCGGCAGGTTTTTTCTGATTTCTTTCAGCCGTGCTTTTACATCGCCAATCACTTTCAGTGCATCTTCGCCGTAGCGCATCACCACGGTTCCACCGACAGCTTCTCCCTCGCCGTTGAGTTCGGCCAGCCCCCTGCGCATAGCTGGCCCGAGGCTGACTACAGACACATCGCGTAACAGAACAGGGGTGCCATTTCTGCCAACACCAATGGCCACTTTTTCGAGATCAATTTTATTTTTGATGTAACCTCGTCCACGGATAAATTGCTCGTGTCCTGCAATTTCCAGTACGCGACCACCCACATCGTTATTGGAGTGACGCACCGCTTC
>JALWQD010000099.1 GCA_026994735.1 Gammaproteobacteria bacterium
TTAGTGACCTTTGGCGCCGGAGTTATGAGGCATTGATTGTGGTTTCACCGGATGTTGGTGGCGTTGTCCGTGCACGGGCTATTGCAAAACAGCTCGGTCATGCTGATCTGGCAATTGTTGACAAGCGTCGTACAGGACCGAATGTTGCCAAGGTAATGAATATTATTGGTGATGTTGAAGGGCGTACCTGCGTGCTGGTTGATGATATGGTCGATACTGCCGGCACGCTTTGTGAAGCTGCCCGGGTGTTGAAAGAGAAGGGCGCGAGCAAGGTTGTTGCCTATTGCACACATGCCATCCTTTCAGGGCCGGCTGTTGATCGCATTAATGCTTCACCCTTGGATGAACTGGTCGTGACGGATAGTATCCCGCTTAGCGGCAAGGCCACTGCCTGCACCGCTATTCGCCAGGTGAGTATTGCCGATATGCTTGCCGAGACTGTTCGTCGTATCAGCACAGAGCAGTCCGTCAGCTCGATTTTTATGGATTGAAGCACTTTTATTTTTGGCCTCCTGCCGCAATTGGTCGCGATTTGTGGGAGGAGTTTTTTTCCTTAGGAGAGTAATACCATGAGTAGTGAATTTTCAGTAGTAGCAGAGATCAGGACCGACAAGGGGAAGGGTGCGAGCCGCCGCCTGCGTCGTGCCGGCAAGGTGCCCGCCGTCATTTATGGTGATGGTGGCGAAGCCATTTCACTGGCCATTGCACATGACCCGATTGCCCATCAACTGGAAAATGAGGCTTTTTATGCTTCGATTCTGGAGATTGATGTCGACGGCAAAAAAGAACAGGCCGTTCTGAAGGACTTGCAGCGCCATCCATACAAGCGATTGGTGATGCATGTTGATTTTTTGCGCGTGAATATGTCCGAGAAGTTGCGTCTCAGTGTGCCGATTCATATCCAGGGTGAAGAAAGCTGCCCAGGTGTTAAACAGGGCGGTAGTATTTCTCACTTGTTGACAGAAATCGAGGTGAGCTGTTTGCCATCGAACCTGCCTGAATCCCTGTCCCTTGATGTTTCAAATCTGGTTCTTGATGAAACCTTGCGTTTAAGTGATATCGCCTTGCCTGACGGCGTCGAAATTGTCGAATTGACGCACGGTGAAGGTCATGATCAGGCTGTTGTCTCTGTTCATGTCGTCCATGTTGCCGCTGAACCTGAAGACGATGCCGAGGTTGATGAAGCCGGTGAAGCGGCTGCTGGTGAAGGTGGAGATGCCAGCGAAGAGTGAGCATAGCTCAATGACTGTTTGTCAGTCAGAATAATGCAATCTATCGATCTCATTGTCGGTCTTGGAAATCCGGGGTCCGACTATGACCAGAGCCGGCATAATGCCGGCTTTTGGTTCGTTGACCGTCTGGCTGTGACAACACTGCGCAAGGATCCGCGCTTTCATGGTCTGATTGGCGAAGTCGAGCTGGCTGGTCACCGTTGTCGTTTGCTGGAGCCGCAGACCTATATGAATCGCAGTGGCCGCTCTGTTCTGGCAATGCTCAATTATTATCGTCTATCAGCAGCGCAATTACTGGTTGTTCATGATGAAATTGATCTCCCTGCGGGCACTGTACGTCTGAAGCGAGGGGGAGGGCATGGTGGCCATAATGGATTGCGTGACATCATTGCCGCATTGGGGGGGGATAGGGGCTTCCAGCGTCTGCGTATTGGCGTTGGCCACCCGGGGGAGCGTAGTCAGGTCGTTGATTATGTCCTTCACAGCCCCTCAAAGAGTGATCGCAGACTTATTGATGACGCAATCGATACTGCCCTGTCGGTAGTGCCCGTGGTCGTTGCCGGTGACCTTGAAGCGGCAATGCAGCGGCTGCACAGTCAGTGCTGAAAAGTCTTGTCAGTCGTCGCTGGCTATAGGCGCGCCAGCAGTGCCGTGG
>JALWQD010000100.1 GCA_026994735.1 Gammaproteobacteria bacterium
AATGGTCAACAGCCGGTGGGTCGAGCGGTAGTGGCAGGTCGGTATAAATTTCACCAAGAAAGAACCAGGAGCCGGCCTGACTTGAGATCAGATTGGTGTGTTTGCCGATCCAGCCAAGTCCGGCTTTACGTGCCAGTGGTTTTTCCAGTACAGGGGCGCTGTCGACAAAGACGCGGCCACTTTTCTTGGCCGAGCGATCGACGCGGATTTTTTCTGCCAGCTGTTTCAGGCGCTGGCGCATTAACTTGTGATAATCACGACCGAGGGCATAGCGTGAGACATAAGCAAGGTCTTGCTGATCGAGAATTTCCTGCCACGGCCGGGCATTGGGCAGGTAGTCCATTCGCAGGCAAATCACACGACAGGTATCAGGAATCAGTTCTGCCGGACGACTGCGACGGAAACCATGCTTGGTCATATATGCCATCTCGCCATGATGACCAGCGGCCAGCCAGGCTGCCAGTTGCTTTTCTTCTTCGGCGAGATTGATATCACTGATGCCCACTTGTTGAAAGCCCAGCTGCCAGGCCCATTGGCGTATGCGTGAGACGAGCGCATGGAGCGACTTGTCCATGTCGTTGGCGGGCTTGGCGGGATGGTTCTGTGTGGCGCTCATTCAGGCTATGATAGCCTAATGGAAGAATTGCCGATTCCCTTGTACCGGGCCGGGCAGGCACGCCAGCTTGATCAATGGCTCAGTCAGCGTCTGGCTATCAGTACAATGACCTTGATGCGTCGCGCTGGCCGGGCAGCCTATGACTGTTTACGGCACTACTGGCCGCAAGCGGAGCGGATCGTCATTGTCTGTGGTCCGGGTAATAATGCCGGTGATGGTTATGTTTTGGCAAGGCTCTGGCATGAGGCAGGGCTGATGGTGACGGTACTCTCTCTGGCGGCTGAGCCGGCAGCGGGGGATGGTGCTCAGGCATGGGCCGAGATGAAGGCCGCCGGGGTCATGCCGGCAGCATTTTCAGAGGCCGCTCTTGTCGGCGTCGATGTCATCGTTGATGGCCTTTTTGGCAGTGGTCTTAATCGTCCTCTGACGGGAGTTTGGGCATCGGCAATTGCTGTCTGTGCGAAAGCGCCCGCACCTGTTTTGGCGCTGGATATTCCTTCAGGCCTTGATGCCGATACCGGCAATGTCTGGGGGACAGTGTTGCCCGCCTGCCGGACGATTTGTTTCGTCGCTATCAAACAGGGTATGTTGACCCAGCACGGGCCGGGTAATTGCGGTGAAATCGACTATGCCTCTCTTGGTATGACGGCGGCGATGAGCGCACCGTTTGTGCCCTCCAGCCGTCGTTTTGATAGTGCTAAGATCCAAAAGTTACTGCCACCACGTTCGTTGACTGCCCACAAGGGAGACTTTGGCCGCTTGCTGCTGATAGGCGGCGACCTCGGCATGCTCGGTGCTGTTCGCCTGGCAGCGACAGCGGCATTACGTATGGGAGCTGGGCTGGTTACCGTTGCCACCCGGCCGGAGCATGCACCCATGCTTGATGCTGTTTTGCCCGAAGCGATGTGTCTTGGTGTCGCTGATGGCCGGGCATTGCGGCCGCTGTTACAGCGGGCAACGGTGGTTGTTATCGGTCCAGGCCTTGGCCAGGGAAGTTGGGGGCGCTCGTTATTCACTGCCCTGCTGGCCTCTGAGTTGCCGCTGCTGGTCGATGCCGATGGTTTGAATTTGCTCGCTCTTCAGGCGAGGAGAAATCAACAGTGGATACTGACGCCGCATCCGGGAGAGGCGGCACGCTTGTTGGCCCTTGCGGGTGCTGACAGTGTTCAACGGGATCGTTTTTCTGCTGTCGCTGCCATCCAGGCACGCTATGGCGGTGTTTGCCTGCTTAAGGGGGCGGGTACGCTGGTGCAGGGG
>JALWQD010000101.1 GCA_026994735.1 Gammaproteobacteria bacterium
TTGGCGCATATGGTGTCCACCTTGAAGTACAGATCCGCTCGCAGAATATGGCCAAGGTGGCCGAGGTTGGTGTCGCTGCTCACTGGCTTTACAAGCTTGGTGACAGTGATTCCGGGCCGTCGCAAGGACATGCGCGGAAGTGGATGAGTGCGTTGCTGGATTTGCAGAAGAATGCGGGCAATTCGCTCGAATTTCTTGAGAATGTAAAAATAGACCTGTTTCCCGAAGAGGTCTATGTTTTTTCACCGAAAGGCAAGATTATTGAGATGCCAAAGGGCTCGACAGTCGTTGATTTTGCCTATGCCGTGCATTCTGATATTGGCAATACCTGTATTGCCGCGCGCGTTGGCCGACAACTGGTGCCATTGAGTGCCCGGCTTTCCAGTGGGCAGACGGTTGAAATCATCACTTCCAAAAAGGCGCAGCCAAATCCTTCATGGCTGAATTTTGTCGTTACAGGCAAGGAGCGCTCGAATATTCGTCATTATCTCAAACATATGGTTCGCGGAGAGTCGCTGGCATTGGGGCGTCGAATACTCTCAAAGGCACTCAAGGCCCGCGGCTATACTCTTGAGGATGAGTCTTTGCAGACATTGCTGGACGAATTTAGCTGTGATGATATAGAGGCCTTGTGTGTCGATGTTGGTTTGGGCAATCGCCCCGCTCCGCTGATTGCCCGGCGACTGGAAGAATTGAAGCTGAGCCAGGGACGGCGACAGCGACCGCACTCGATCAAGACGGCCCTGCACCGTTATATGCCCAGCTGGTTGGGAGGGGGCCGGTCGCAGGAGAATCATTTGTCGATTAAGGGGACAGAAGGCATGGTCGTGACACATGCGCGTTGCTGTCATCCTATTCCCGGAGATGCCATTTGCGGGTTTTTATCCGCCGGTAAAGGCATTGTTGTGCATACGCGAAGCTGCCGGAATATCAAAGAATATCGCAAAAACCCGGATAAATGGGTCGATGTTGAATGGGATGCCCAGGAGGAGCAGGAGTTTCCGGTGACGATCCGTGTTGATGCACGCAATCGACGCGGTGTGCTCGCCGCTATTGCGGCCAGAATCGCCGATATGGGTGTTAATACCCGTGATGTTCAATTCGATGGTGAAGACGGCGCTATCAGCAGTTTGCTGTTTACAATTGATGTTTGCAGTCGCGATCATCTGGCACGCATTATGCGCCGTGTCAGGTCACTGGATGATGTTGTCAGGATTAATCGCAAGCAATTTTAGGTCCTGGGATTGCTTGATAACAATGGCATTAAAGTGGGTTGCAGCGGCTTGTTGGCGCATGACGGGGTTATCTGTTCGACGTTATTCTAGCGCGGGACCTTTTGTTCTTCTTGTAAACGCCGTTTAAGCGCTTGCAGGCGTGTTTTCAGCTGTTCTTTGGTGCCTTGTTCGGGGGCTGCCTGGAGTCGCTTGAGCGCGATGCGAAGCTGGCGGATAGCGATCCGGGTTTCACCATTGCGATTATAGTATTCGGCCAGATAACGGTGTGATGCGACCGCATTGCCGAGCTGGTTTTCAGTTTCGGCAAGCAGGTGATAAGCCAGTGGTGGTGCCTGTCTGTGACGAGCAAGATAATGTTTGATCAGTTGTCGGGCTGCCTCGCCTTGCTCGGCTTGCAGATTGATTTTGGCCAGCGTGGTGAGCACGGCCCAGTTGTCAGGGTAGGCCGTCAAGAGTGGGTGGATGGTCGCCTGCGCCTGTTCGAATTTGCCCTCTGCCGACTGCAGGCGGGCTGCCAGTAAATGACTGTGCAGCGTGACACCCGCATCCGGGTTGTCCAGTAATGGCGCCAGGGTCGAGGTGGCCGTTTGCCATTGCTGGTTTTCATACAGCGCCAGGGCCAAGCCGTAACGGTTGCTGGCCTGCTCATCCTCTTGCAATTGCCTACGAAAAAAAGTGGCAACAGGCGTGCCATCATAGGCCGGGCCGGCGAGAACACGTGTGCGGGCCTGAATAAATTTGAAGTTCTGGCTGTTATTGGCAGCGACCCGGCTGTATTGGTCAGCACGTCCCTGAGTGTCGGCGATCCGGGCAAGTGTGACCGGGTGTGTGCGCAGAAAGTCGAGACCAAGGTCAGCGCTCAGTCGTTGTGATTGTTGCAGCCGTGAAAAAAAAGCGGGCATGGCGCGTGGGTCGAAACCGGCCTGGGCAAGGATATCGAGACCAATGCGATCGGCTTCTTGTTCATTACTGCGAGTGAAATTGATCTGACTCTGCGCGCTGCCGGCAGTGATGCCCGCGAGGGCCGCAGCGCCGGCCTGACCATCCTGGCTGCCAATGAGGATGCTGGCCAGGATAGCGGCTGTCAGCGGTAGCGTCTGGTTGCTGATGGCTTCATAGGCGCGGGCCAGGTGTCGCTGTGAAACATGGGCAATTTCATGGGCCAGTACGGCGGCAAGTTCACCTTCCCCTTCAGCGGTCAGGATCAGGCCGCTATGGATGCCGATATAGCCAGCCGGGCCAGCGAAGGCGTTAATCGTCGGGTCATCGACAACGAAAAAAGTGTATTGACGCCCATGCTGGTCACTTTGCCGCGCGAGACGTTGGCCGATCGTGTTGATGTAACTGTTGATTTCAGGGTCGTCGATGAGTGGTAATGAGCGACGAATGCTGCGCATGAAGTATTCACCCATGCGGCTTTCTTCGGCCAATGAGATGGTGGCACTGGCGGCCGTGCCGATTTCCGGTAATTGTTGCTTGTTGTCAGCAGCAGGGCTGACAGTACTTGACAGTAGCAGCGCCGTCAGTGCAAGTCCGGGTAAACAGCAGGGACGACGACTCATGGCTGGGCTTTGGCCAGCAAGGGGGCGAGGTATTGGCCGGTGTAGGAGGCACTGACGCGGGTAATCTCTTCCGGACTGCCGACAGCGATAATATGTCCGCCACGGTCTCCGCCTTCCGGTCCGAGATCGATAATCCAGTCAGCGGTTTTGATGACATCAAGGTTGTGTTCGATGATGACGATTGTATTGCCCTGATCACGTAGTCGATAAAGGACTGCCAGCAATTGTTCGATATCGTGAAAATGCAGGCCGGTAGTCGGTTCATCAAGAATATACAGGGTTTTGCCCGTTGCTTTTTTTGCCAGCTCGCGTGATAGTTTGACGCGCTGGGCTTCGCCGCCGGACAGTGTTGTCGCATTTTGGCCAAGTTCAATATAAGCGAGGCCGACATCAACGAGTGTTTGCAGTTTGCGGGTGATCACCGGCACGGCTGAAAAGAAATCGAGCGCTTCTTCTATCGGCATGCCAAGCACTTCATGAATGTTGCGGCCCTTGTAGAGTATTTCCAGTGTTTCACGATTATAGCGCTTGCCTTTGCAGGCATCGCAGGGCACATAGACATCGGGCAGGAAGTGCATTTCAACCTTTAATACGCCATCACCACGGCAGGCCTCGCAACGCCCCCCCTTGACGTTAAAACTGAAGCGGCCGGGTGTATATCCGCGGCTGCGGGATTCGCGGGTGGCAGCAAAAAGTTCGCGTATGGGGGTAAACAGGCCTGTATAGGTGGCTGGATTGGAACGCGGGGTACGACCAATCGGGCTTTGGTCAATATTAATGACCTTGTCGAACTGGTCCAGGCCTTCTATGTTCTGGCAGGGTGCCGTGGTGCCACTGCCTTCATAGAGATGGCGGGCCGCATGGCGATAAAGCGTGTCATTAATCAGGGTTGATTTGCCGGACCCGGAAACACCCGTGACGCAGGTGATCAGGCCGAGTGGAATGCGCGCCTCGACAGACTTCAGGTTATTGCCGGTAGCGGCAGTGATGATGCACTGGCGGGCCGGATCGGGGGCGGTTCTTTGTCTGGGAACGGCGATCGTCTTCTGTCCTGAGAGGTACTGGCCTGTCAGGGAGTCGCGATTGTTCTGCACGTCATCGGGCGTGCCCTGGGCAACAATGCGCCCCCCGTGGATGCCCGCTCCCGGGCCGATATCGACAACATAATCTGCTGCCCGGATAGCATCTTCATCGTGTTCGACGACGATGACGGTATTGCCGAGATCACGCAGATACACCAGGGTATCGAGCAGGCGCTGATTATCGCGTTGGTGCAATCCAATCGATGGCTCATCCAGGACATACATGACACCGACAAGGCCGGCACCAATCTGGCTGGCGAGGCGAATACGCTGCGTCTCACCACCCGAGAGGGTGTTGGCGCTACGTGCGAGACTGAGATAATCAAGGCCGACATTGACGAGGAAGTTTAAGCGTTGACTGATTTCGCGAACAATTTTCTCGGCGACAGTACCGCGTTGGCCGCTGAGCTGGAGGCTTTCAAAGAAGGTTTTTGCCTGGCCAACCGGCATGCCGGTGATGTCGGCAATCATGTGCCCCTCGATGAAGACAGTCCGTGCAGCCTGGCCCAAGCGTGTGCCCTGACAGCTGGGGCAGGCGCGCTGACTGAGATATTTTGCCAGTTCTTCACGGACAAGGTTGGATTCCGTTTCGCGGTAACGCCGCTCCATATTGGGCAAGATGCCTTCAAAGGGATGATTGCGCGTTTTCATTCTGCCACGGGAGTTACGATAGCTGAAACGGATGGAAACCTCGCCGCTGCCATTGAGGATGGCATTCTGGTGCTCTTCAGGGAGATCACAGAAGGGCAGTTCGAGATCGATTTCATAGTGTTTTGCCAGTCCGTTGAGCATCTGGCTATAGTAGCTGTTGCGTCGGTCCCAGCCGCGGATAGCGCCGGCTGAGAGACTTAGTTCAGGGTGGGCAATGACCCGTTCCGGATCGAAAAACTGGATCGATCCGAGGCCATCACAACTGGTACAAGCGCCGGCCGGGTTGTTAAATGAGAACAGGCGTGGTTCCAGCTCGGTCAGACTGAAGCCACAGTGCCGACAAGCAAAACGGGCCGAGAATAGATTGCCATCGGCAGCCGGCTCATCCATCGGCACCAGGCGGGCGATGCCATCACTCAATGTCAACGCCGTTTCAATGGATTCGGCCAGACGTTGTTGCAGTTCCGGGCGAATACGGAAACGGTCGACGACCACTTCAATGGTGTGTTTTTTTTGTCGGTCAATATCGGGCAAATCATCAAGATCAAAAATCTGGCCGTCAATGCGCACGCGTAAATAACCCTGGCTGCGCAGTTCATCAAAGGTACTGCTTTGTTCACCTTTGCGTTCGACGACCAGGGGTGCCAGAAGCATGAAGCGGGTATCTTCGGCCTGCGCAAGGATATGGTCGACCATCTGGGTGACGGTCTGGGCACTTAACGGGGTATCATGGTGTGGGCAGCGTGGCTCGCCAACACGGGCGAAGAGCAGGCGCAGATAGTCATAGATTTCCGTGACAGTGCCAACCGTTGAGCGCGGATTGTGTGACGACGTCTTTTGCTCGATCGAGATGGCCGGTGAAAGTCCCTCGATGTGGTCAACATCAGGTTTTTCCATAATGGCCAAAAATTGACGGGCATAGCTTGACAGCGATTCGACATAGCGTCGCTGGCCTTCGGCATAGATCGTGTCAAAGGCCAGCGATGACTTGCCCGAGCCTGACAGGCCCGTAATGACGATCAATTTCTGCCGTGGCAGGTCGATATCGACAGATTTAAGGTTGTGCGTACGCGCACCACGAATGTGAATACTTTCCAAAGTGATTTTCCGGAGCCGGGGCCAACCTGTTAATATACGCGCTTTTCCTCGTCATTGAAAAAATACAGCGTCAGGCTGAAGAGCATTTACCGGGCGGGGAATTTCTGTCTTCAACGAATGATGAGGAATCATTTTGTCCGCTAATGACATGACTGCAGTTGAAAAGCGCTCGGCCTTTTCCCTGGCGGCGATCTATGCCACGCGCATGATGGGCCTGTTTATGATATTGCCGGTCTTTGCCCTTTACGCCGAAGGGCTCGGTGATACGCCACCATCACATGCGATGGTGGGGTTGGCGATCGGGATTTATGGCCTGACCCAGGCCTTGTTACAGATCCCTTTTGGCTGGCTTTCTGATCGTATTGGTCGACGGCCGGTCATTCTTGCCGGTTTGTTGTTGTTTGCCTTTGGCAGTGCCGTGGCGGCAATGGCCGATACCATTACCGGTGTCATCATTGGTCGTGCCTTGCAGGGGAGTGGTGCTGTCGCGGCAGCCGTACTGGCCCTGGCGGCCGATTTGACGCGTGAGTCACATCGTTCGCGGGTGATGGCGATTATCGGTATGAGTATTGGTCTGTCATTTGCCATGTCGCTGGCCCTGGGACCTGTTCTGCATGCCTGGATTGGTGTGCCCGGTATCTTTTGGTTGACGGTGGCGCTGGCATTTTTAGCCATGGCCATTGTCCAGTGGCTTGTACCGCGTCCACGGGTGACGCGCTTGCGTCGTGATACCGAGCCGGTCGCCGCTTATTTTTCGACGGTACTGCGTAATACCCAGTTGCTGCGGATCGACCTGGGTATCTTTATCCTGCATATGACGCTGACAGCAACCTTTGTCGGCTTGCCCCTGGCATTGCGTGACCAGGCCGGCCTGGCTCCGATACATCATGGTTATCTGTATCTTCCTATCTTGTTGATTTCACTTGTTGTCATGGTGCCTTTGGTGATTATTGCCGAAAAATACCGGCGTATTCGCCAGGTCTATTTATTGGCCATTGCCGGTGTGGCCCTGTCGCAGTGCTTGCTGGTGTTCTTTTATACATCGCTATGGGGTATCGCCGGGGCCTTGCTGCTGTTTTTTATCGCCTTTAATGTGCTTGAAGCACTATTGCCGTCATTGATTGTCAAATTTGCTCCGCCGGACAAGAAAGGAACCGCGATTGGCGTTTATTCAACGGCGCAATTTATTGGTGCCTTTGCCGGTGGCATTATTGGCGGCATCGTCGCGACGCAGTTTGATATCGTCGGTATCTTTGTGATGACCACAGCGATGCTCTGTCTGTGGTTGTTTGTTGCTCGCTCAATGGCCAATCCGCCATCATTGGGGTCGAAGGTTGTGCGCCTTGGTGATAGTCTGCCGGCGTCAGAAGCACGTGCGCTGGAAGAAGAACTGCTGCACATAGAAGGCGTTGCCGAGGCGGTTATTATTGATGAAGAAGGGCTGGCTTACCTGAAGGTTGACTCGAAACGCCTGGACGAGGAAGCGCTAGACCGTTATGTTTTAGAAGATGACATGCTGTCGAGTGACCGGGATGCTGCCGGGTAAACACATTTAAAGAGGAGTAAAGAGCAATGGCTAGAGGCGTTAACAAGGTGATCCTGGTCGGGAATCTGGGTAAGGATCCTGAAGTCCGCTACATGCCCAGTGGTGGTGCTGTCGCTAATATTACGATTGCGACATCCGAAAACTGGAAGGATAAGCAAAGCGGCGAGCGTCAGGAACGCACCGAATGGCATAATGTTGTTTTCTTCAATCGGCTGGCAGAAATCGCTGGTGAATACTTGCGTAAAGGTTCCAAGGTTTATGTCGAAGGCAGTCTGCGGACGCGCAAGTGGCAAGACAAGAATACTGGTATGGACCGCTATACGACTGAAATTGTTGCCAGTGAGATGCAAATGCTGGATAGTCGCGGCGGCGAGGGAGGCAGCTTTGCGGGCGGCAAGCCTGCGGCCAGTCAGCCGCGTCCGGCAGCGCCGGCAGCGAAACCGGCAGAGGCCGTGGCTACGGATGTGCCTTTCGATGATGATATTCCATTCTAGGGCAGCACACTGG
>JALWQD010000102.1 GCA_026994735.1 Gammaproteobacteria bacterium
TCCGGGAGAGGCGGCACGCTTGTTGGCCCTTGCGGGTGCTGACAGTGTTCAACGGGATCGTTTTTCTGCTGTCGCTGCCATCCAGGCACGCTATGGCGGTGTTTGCCTGCTTAAGGGGGCGGGTACTCTGGTGCAGGGGAGCGAGGGCAGCCCAATCGTGATTTCCGGTGGCAATCCTGGTATGGCCAGTGGCGGTATGGGGGATGTCCTCAGCGGTGTCATTGCTTCATTGCGAGCCCAGGGCTTGTCGTCCCTGGAGGCTGCTTGCCTGGGTGCTCATAGTCATAATCATGCCGCAGATATTGCTGCTGCAGCGGGCGGTGAACGGGGCTTGCTGGCGAGTGATTTGCTTTCCATCCTGCGCTGTTTGGCCAATCCATGAACCGTCTGGCAGATACAGGCTGTGAACTGTTGCTCGATAGTGAGACAGCGATGCTTGCCTGTGGCCAACGCCTGTCCGCCTGCTTGCATCCAGGACTTGTTTGTCACCTGCAGGGTCCTCTTGGTGTGGGCAAAACGACTCTGGTGCGAGGGTTGATGCGGGGTCTGGGTTACGAAGGCATCGTTCGCAGTCCAACCTATGCGTTGGTAGAAAGTTATGAACTGGTGGATTTCACGCTCTATCACCTCGACCTTTATCGACTGGCGGATGCCGAGGAGCTGGAATATATGGGGATGCGAGATTTTCTCGCCCAGGGGGCTGTCTGTATGATCGAGTGGCCTGAATGTGGGGAAGGTTTTTTGCCGGCAGCTGACCTGTTGCTGACGATTGCCTACCATGCTGGTGGTCGACAGTTGCAGCTCAGCGGGGTCAGTGCCGTCGGGGAACAGGTGAGACAACAATTTATGTCTGCTGAAGTGTAATCTTTGCCTTTGTCAGGCGACGCAGGGGGGCCCGTACAGTATTTTATTCATCCTGCTGTCGTTGCGAGAGAGCACGCAATTGTCGCCGCTGGCGTTTAGTCGGCCGGTGTTCTGGGTGAGGGGCTTGGAAAATTTTCAACTGGCGTTGTTGACGGGCAAGTTGACGGCTGGCGAGACTGTCAGCCGTCTCGGCATAGAGTTGCCGCGCCTCTTTCGCAGGACGGCGTTGGGGGCAAAGTGCGAGTACATCGACATGGTATTCTCCATCCGCTTTGTGGATGCGAATGCTGTCACCGGGCCGTACGGTGCGCGCAGGTTTCGCCCGCTGGCCGTTGTGATGAATCTTGCCACCTTCGATAGCCTTGCGGGCAATGGCGCGAGTCTTGAAAAAACGGCTCGCCCAAAGCCATTTGTCGAGCCGCATAACGGTGTTTTCGCTTGAATGACTCATGGTTTTTGCAATGTTGCCGGATTATTAATCATATCGTCCTTGGCAGTCAGTGTGAAGGTATCCTATCCTCTGTCGCGATGATGAACAATTACCCCGGTCGCTGAAGCTGGCCAGGTTTATATCAATATTCAATATGTCCCAGACGGATGCTCCGGATGGGCAAGGAGAGAATTTAATGAACGTCCGCTCATCGGTACTTGAACGTTATTCACAAGGCGCACAGAAACGAGAGGAATCTCTCTGCTGTCCGGTTGACTATAACCCGCAGTTGCTAGAGATGCTGCCGCAGGAAATTATCGATCGTGATTATGGTTGCGGTGATCCTTCGCGCTATGTCAAGGAAGGTGATGTTGTCCTTGATCTCGGTAGCGGTGGCGGTAAGATTTGCTATATGGCGGCACAACTTGTAGGCCCTGCGGGTCATGTTCATGGCGTTGATATGAACGATGACATGCTCGCTTTAGCCCGAAAATATCAGCCAGAAATGGCAAAAAAACTGGGCAGTGACCGTGTCCAATTCATTAAAGGGCATATTCAGGATCTTGCCCTGAGTATTG
>JALWQD010000103.1 GCA_026994735.1 Gammaproteobacteria bacterium
GCTTGATACGTTAGCCATCAATTTGCCCGAAGCGAACAGTGAATATCCTTACCATTTGATCCCGACACCACGATTAGGTTTGTGGGATGGCCGGCATGCAAATTTACCCTGGTTGCAGGAAGCGCCTGATCAAATCAGTAAGGTCGTCTGGGATTCGTGGGCAGAAATTCATCCGGTGACAGCCAAAGCTTTGGCTGTCAAGACAGGTGACAATCTGCGTATTACTTCTGCTCAGGGTGCAATTGACGTCAAGGTCTATGTTTATAAAGGTGTTCATCCTGATGCGATTGCTGTGCCTCTCGGGCAGGGACATGAACAGTATGGCCGCTATGCCCAAAAACTGGGTGTTAACCCGCTTTCTATCCTTGATGTTGTCAGCGAAGCCCAGAGTGGCGAGCTGGCGCAGTTTGCCACGCGTATCAAGGCTGAGAAGATCAGCAACAAAGATATTCTGGTGGCCTTGGGAGGTAATGATAGACAGCTTGGCCGCAAGATGGTCTCGACGGTTACGACTGATATCTTCGAGATGACGGAGGGAGAAGGATAATGTCACTTGAAAATCTTCTAAAAGATTGGTCCCGCTATCGCAGAGGCCGTGAGGAGGGGGGCTTTCATAACTATGAACACATGTGGGGTATGTCGATCGACCTCAACAAGTGCACTGGCTGTAACGCCTGTTCAGTGGCCTGTTATGCAGAAAACAACCTTGCTGTTGTCGGTAAGGAGCGTTTTGAAGCAGGCCAGGGTATGCACTGGATGCGTATTGAGCGTTATTGGGATGAGCCGGATCTCGGTGAGGCCAGGGTCAGTGAATACCAGCATCATGGTGCCAGCTTTTTGCCCATGAACTGTCAGCAGTGTAATGCGGCAACCTGTGAGCCGGTTTGTCCGGTAGCAGCGACATACCACACGCCGGATGGCCTGAATGCTCAGGTCTATAACCGTTGTATCGGTTCTCGCTACTGCTCGAACAACTGCCCCTATCGCCTGCGTTATTTCAACTTCTATTCCTATTATGAGGATGCCTGGCCTGAGCCGTTGAATCTGCAGCTCAATCCAGACCTCAGCGTACGGGACAAGGGTGTCATGGAGAAGTGTACCTTCTGCATCCAGCGTATTCGTACGGCCAAGGACGCGGCGCAACGTGATGAGCGTCAATTGCAGGATGGTGATGTACAGACGGCTTGTGCACAGACCTGCCCGACATCTGCGATCGTTTTTGGTGATTTGCTGAAGATGTTTGACCCGAATTCCGAAAATGCGGAAAGTGAGGCCATGCATCTTTGGCAGAAGCATGAAGTTGAGTTAGGAAAACATGAGCAGGAAAAACAGAATCCAAAGATCCGTGGTTATCGCGTGCTTGAGCACCTGAACACAGATCCCTGCATCATGTTTCTCGACCGGGTGCGCGAGGTCTGAGGCGATTCCTTTTCGTTCGGACAGCGTCCGTAATCCAACCAAACAATAGATGGTAGGGTCATGAGCACAACAGCAATAGATAAAGTTGATACCGATATCAATAAAGATATCAATGAAGATATCCATTGGGCGAAGATTAATGAAGATGTTCTTCGTTCTATGGAAAACCCCCGTATGGGGTACTGGGTGGCCGTCGGGGTGAGTCTTTTTCTGCTTTCCTTTGCCGTCGGTGCAGAAATTTACCAGTACAATACGGGTATGGGGGTTGCAGGGCTGAATGTCCCGCATATGTGGGATCTTTATATTGCCACATTCGTTTTCTGGATCGGCATGAGCCATTCCGGAACGTTATTATCGGCAATTTTGCATATTATCCATGCTGACTGGCGGAAACCGATTTATCGTTTTGCCGAGGCAATGACGACCTTTTCCCTGATGACTGCGGGCTTGTT
>JALWQD010000104.1 GCA_026994735.1 Gammaproteobacteria bacterium
ATACCCTTATTGATGGCGAACCCTATCTACTGGGCATTTTTCTTGTCGGTGCCTACCAGGAAACACTGGGCGATATTCATAACCTCTTTGGTGATACCCATACGGTCAATGTTGAACTTGATGGGGCAGGTGGTTACCGTCTGGAAGATCCGCAACAGGGAGAGGATGTTGCCGCGATGCTGGCGCATGTGAGCTTCGATGATCAGGCGTTGCGAAAAGTCTATCGCCAGCGTGTTACTGCTGCGGGTCTCAGCGATGGGCAGCAATCTTTTTGCCTGCAGGCGCTGGAAGAAGGTTTGCTGGGTTATACCTATCTTGAGGATTGATTTACACGGACAAGACCGAGCAAGAGCCAGAAAGCGCTTACTGGTGACAGCTTTCACCGCTAACGATGAGCGGGGCCGTTATTGGCGGGCAGCGAGGTCACGACCTGTAAGGCAGTGAGTAAACGGCGCCTTTTTATCTGACGCCGCTTTTTCAACAGCCTGTTAGAGGATATAGCGGCTGAGATCTTCGTCTTCAACCAGCGCATCCAGATGTTCGTTGACATAGGACGCATCAATGATGAGACTGGAGCCGGTTTTGTCCGAGGCCTCATAGGCGAGTTTTTCCATGACCCGCTCGATGACCGTGTGCAGTCGCCGGGCACCGATATTTTCGGTTCTTTCGTTGACCTGCCAGGCAATCTCGGCAAGACGGGCAATGCCATCATCGCTAAAATCCAGTGTCACTCCTTCGGTGGCCATCAAAGCCTGATATTGTTCTGTCAATGAAGCATCCGGTTCACGCAGGATGCGGACGAAGTCGTTAATCGTCAGTGCCTTGAGTTCAACGCGAATCGGCAGCCGTCCCTGAAGTTCGGGGATCAGGTCTGATGGCTTGCTGAGATGAAAGGCTCCGGAGGTTATGAAGAGGATGTGGTCCGTATGGATCATGCCGTGTTTGGTCGACACCGTGCAGCCTTCGATGAGTGGCAGAAGGTCGCGTTGAACGCCTTCACGGGAGACATCCGGGCCACCATGATCATTGCTGCGGCGGGTGATCTTGTCGATTTCGTCGATAAAGACGATACCGTTTTGTTCAACATTCTCAAGAGCGTTGAGTTTGACCTCCTCGTCATCGAGCAGGCGGTTGGCTTCTTCATCGGTGAGGATACGAAAGGCTTCGCTGATCGGTAATTTGCGTGTATTTGTGCGCAGGCTGCCCATATTCTGGAAGATGTT
The DNA here is from genome assembly GCA_026994735.1 of Gammaproteobacteria bacterium. Classification (GTDB taxonomy): domain Bacteria; phylum Pseudomonadota; class Gammaproteobacteria; order SZUA-140; family SZUA-140; genus RI-283. The sequence goes on from JALWQD010000104.1 coordinate 1,224, forward strand.
TTGCAATTGGCTGCCCATTTCTTCCATCCCTGGTGGTGTCATGATTTCAACACCGGCAGGGCTGGCGGCGACATCGACTTCAATTTCCTTGTCATCGAGCTGGCCTTCGCGCAGACGTTTGCGAAATTTTTGCCGCGTTAGCTGTGAGGAATCACTGGCTTCGCCATCCCGAGGGGGAGGCAAGAGGATATCGAGGATGCGCTCTTCAGCCTGGTCTTCGGCGCGGCGACGTACTTTGCGAGCCGCTTCCTGGCGCGTCATCTTTATCGACACTTCAACAAGATCGCGAATGATCGACTCAACATCGCGACCAACATAGCCTACTTCGGTGAATTTGCTCGCTTCTACCTTGACGAAAGGCGCTTTGGCCAGGCGTGCAACGCGGCGGGCGATTTCGGTTTTGCCGACACCGGTGGGGCCGATCATGAGGATGTTTTTCGGGGTGATTTCCTCACGCATGGGTGATGGAACCTGCTGCCTGCGCCAGCGGTTGCGCAGTGCAATGGCCACGGCGCGTTTGGCTTCATGCTGGCCGATAATGAAGCGATCCAGTTCCGAAATGATTTCCCTGGGGGTCATGGTATGGCTCATGCCGCTTCTCCCGTAATAGATTCGATCAGCACATGGTCATTGGTATAAAC
>JALWQD010000105.1 GCA_026994735.1 Gammaproteobacteria bacterium
GGAAATTCAGATGTCAGCGACGGGTGATATCTTCTTTAGCCTCAGCGGACTCGGTATTCTGACAGTCACGGGTGAAGATGCCTCGACCTTTTTGCAAGGCCAGATAACCCATGATATTGGCCAGGTTGACAACACTCACAGCGTACTTTGCGGCTATTGCACGCCGCAAGGTCGTTTGCTCGCTCTGATGCGTATCTTCTCGACCTGCGACCACCAATATCACCTCATCATGCCGCGCATGCTTATTGACAGCACCCGGCAACGCTTGCAGATGTTTGTCATGATGTCGCGTGTCGAATTAAGGGATGATAGCGACCATCTCGTTGGCCTGGGCCTGCATGGCCCCGAGGCAATAAGGCTTTGTCAGCAACTGCTGCCGCAGCCACCGGCAAAGGAGGCTGAGGTCAGTCATCATGAAGGCTTGACCGTCCTGCGCCTGGCTGATGCCCATCACCCTCGCTATGCCCTCTACGGCCACCATGAAGTACTACAGCGCTGCTGGAATGAACTGAATGTTCATGCCGCACCCGTGGGCAGTTCTATCAATGCCTATCTCGATATTGTCACCGGCATGCCAACAATTCTGCCCGCAACTGTCGATAAATTTATCCCTCAACATATTGATCTTGATCACCTCAATGGCATCAGTTTCAGCAAAGGCTGCTATACCGGCCAGGAAATCATTGCCCGTCTCCACTATCGGGGCAAGTCGAAACGCCGTCTATTCCGCCTGAATGCCAGCGGCAATGAACCCTGGCCGCCAGCGACCAATATCATCGACAGCAAACATGAGGATCAATCACTGGGTATGGTCATTGACAGTCAAAAAGCACCCGACGGAAAAATGATCGCCCTCGCCAGCCTGATCAGCGCCGATATCAGCGCGGCTGAATTGACGATTGCCGACCAGACAACAGCGGCAATCACCGCCGTTGCCGTCAATCATAGTGATGGCGAAGATCACTAATCGGTGCCCGTCAAACATTGGCGGGTTAAACAATGACGTAGCCACTCACGAAGAAAATAATTGACCTGCTGCTTTTCATGGGCCTGAAACATTTGTCCATTGGGGACTTGATAACGAGCGAGAAAACGCCCCTGGCCTTGATAGGAGACCACTTCAGCAAGAAAGGCATCGTGGTAAACACGGATATCGATGGCCAGGTCAGGGAGTATCGATGAAGCTTCCTCCAGCTGCTGGCGCAAGCTCAAAAAACTGGTGTAGCGACCACCACCGGTTAGCGCAAGCTCAACACCTGGCAATGGCTGTGGCAGCAGCAGGCGTGGTCTCTTGTTATCATCTTTCAATTGTGGGAAAAGACGGTTCAGGAGATGGTAGTTGTCGCCATAGAGCCGTCCCATAGACTCGTACAACGCCAGACGCTGGCGTGAACGATTGCGGACAGCAGTCGTCATTCATGACACCAGCGTTGACGCAACTGCTGGCGATTCATGGCCAGCCATTGCAAGGCGATAATAGGTGTCGCCGTAGGCAAACGACCGGCCGCCAGCAATGCCATGGCAGCGTTGAAGGAATGAACGGAAACACGGATATCCTCGCCCTCCTCTTCCAGGCCATGCAAGCCACCCGCCTGACGGCTATCAATGCGGCCACAAAACAAGCTGATACGTTCTGATGTTCCCCCAGGGCTGACATGATACTCGTAAATATGCTGCAAGCGGTCGATGTGGCAGCCTGCCTCTTCCTCCGCTTCGCGCAGGACCACAGCTTCACTGCTCTCGCCAGCTTCAATAATGCCGGCAACGATTTCCAGCAACCAGGGGCCGGCATCGGCACGCAGAGCCCCCACACGCAGCTGTTCGATGAGCACAACCTGGTCGCGCCAGGGATCATAGGGCAAGACCGCCGCCGCATGGCCACGCTCAAACAGCTCTCGCTGCAAGATACGACTCCAGCCACCGCCAAACAGGCGATGACGAAGCTGTATCCGGTCAATGCGAAAAAACCCCTGGTAGGCGATTTCTCTGTCAATGATCTCAACGGCATCAGGGCATTGGTTAAAATCGCAGACAGCCTTATTTGTCATGAACCTCATCCTCAAAACACTGATAGTCGTCATCATGCAAAGCAACTAGCGCTTCATAATACCAGCTTCGCAAAACAGGCATCCTGATTCATGACTTGCACAGCCCTGCGCCGAGGATTACCCTTTCAGGCCTGTCGGCTTTGTGCCGAAGAATGTAATACAGCAATTGCAGGATTTTTTCTCGCCACCGTCCAGACATGAGGGCAACGTATGCCGAAGCAGGACACAGTAACGATCATCGACAACGCCACTGGCAAAAAAGCCGAGTTCCCGGTCATCCGCGGCAGCGAGGGACCACCGGTTGTTGATATCGGCCGCTTTTATCGTGAACTCGGCTACTTCACTTTTGATCCCGGCTTTGTCTCAACAGCCAGCTGTCGCAGCAACATCACCTTCATAGATGGCGATGCAGGCGTATTGCTGTATCGTGGTTATCCCATTGAGCAATTGGCCGAAAAGAGTAATTTTCTTGATGTTTCTCATCTCCTGCTTTACGGCGAACTCCCTGACAGCAAGCAGCATGACCAGTTCAGCAGTATCATTCGTCATCACACCATGATCAACGAAAGTCTCAAAGGCTTCTATGACGGCTTCTACCATGATGCCCACCCCATGGCCATTCTCGTCGGTGTCGTCGGCTCACTATCGGCTTTCTATCATGACTCCACAGACATCCATAATCCCGAACACCGGGAAATAGCGGCTCATCGCCTCATCGCCAAAATGCCGACAATTGCCGCCGCCAGCTACAAGCACTCGATCGGCGAACCTTTTGTCTACCCCCGTAATGATCAAAGCTATTGTGGCAACTTGCTGCAAATGATGTTCTCGATTCCCAGCGAGCGTTATGAAGTCGATCCGATCGCCGAACGGGCACTGGATATGATTTTCATCATCCATGCCGATCACGAACAAAATGCCAGCACCTCGACAGTACGACTGGCGGGCAGTTCCGGGGCCAATCCCTTCGCCTGCATCTCATCGGGTATTACGGCACTCTGGGGGCCTGCTCACGGTGGGGCCAACGAAGCCGTTCTGCAAATGCTTGCTGAAATCGGTGATGTCAAAAATATTCCGCGCTACCTTGAGAAGGCAAAGGATCGTAACGATCCTTTTCGGTTAATGGGCTTTGGCCATCGCGTCTATAAAAATTATGACCCGCGGGCAAAAATTATTCGCAAAATGTGTCATGAGGTCCTGAACAAGCTTGGTGATGCCAACGATCCTTATCTGGAACTGGCCATGCGCCTGGAAGAAATTGCTCTCAAGGAAGACTATTTTATCGAACGCCGACTGTACCCCAATGTCGATTTTTACTCCGGCATCATCTACCGCGCCCTGGGCATTCCCAGCAATATGTTTACCGTCATGTTTGCCATTGCCCGTACCGTTGGCTGGGTTGCCCAGTGGATGGAAATGATTGCTGAACCTGACCAGAGAATTGGTCGCCCACGGCAAATATATACCGGCGCGAGCCGGCGTGATTATCCAGACAGATAGCCCTATCACTGAGCCATCGCGCCGTTTCAATATGGCGCTGGAAACCAGCGTTTCAGTGCTTGTTCATCGAGCAGAAAAACACCACTGCCACCGTGTTCAAAAGACAGCCAGGTAAACGGTACTTCGGGATAGGCGGCAACAAGGGCCGCCTCACTATTGCCCACTTCGACAACCAGAATACCGTCCTCCGCAAGATGTTCAGCGGCTCCGGCAAGAATACGATGAACCAGCGCCAGACCATCATCAGCAGCCTGTAAACCCAGGATCGGTTCGCGGTAATACTCCGCTGGCAGTACCGCCATCTCGGCAGCACTGACATAGGGAGGATTACTGACAATCAGGTCATAGTGTCGCCCCTGCAAATTTGACCAGATATCACTGACCAGGGCATCCACTCGCCCAGCCAGTTCATGAGCAGCAATATTGTCACGCGTAACCGCCAGGGCCTCGAAGGAAACATCAACCGCATCAACCTGCGCTGCCGGAAAAGCATAGGCGCAGGCAATGGCAATACAGCCGCTGCCGGTACCCATGTCCAGCACACGATTAATCGCTCGCTCGCTTGACAGCCAGGGAGCGAAACCACTTTCTATTAACTCAGCGATCGGTGAGCGCGGCACTAATACGTGTTCATTAACCTTGAAAGAAAGGCCGCAAAACCATGCCTCACCGGTCAGGTAAGCGGCCGGTAAACGTTCTTCAATCCGGCGTTTGAGCAAATCATTCAGTTGTTCACACTGCTGACTATCGAGTGTCTCAGCCAACAGTTCCTGGCCTGCATTTGCCGGCTCTATGGCAAGCACCGACAACAATAAGGCGACCGCTTCATCCCAGGCATTGTCTGTGCCATGACCAAAAAAAACACCGGCTGCATCAAGCTCATCAGTCATCCATTGCAACTGTTCGGCAATTGTTGGTCCTCCTGCACTCATGCAGAAAGTGCCTGCAGATTGAGCATTTGCTCGCGTTCAAGGCCCATCAACAAGGCATCTTCGCGTTGACGGCCGGCAGGATAATAGCCCTTGCGCCGTCCCAGTTGACGAAATCCGACAGCGCTATAAAGCGACTCGGCAACAAAGTTGCTGGCACGTACCTCAAGCAGAACCCGCTCAACATCACGCCGACTGATTTCTTCCAGACAGGCCATCAACAGAGAACGACCAAATCCCTGACGCTGGTAAAGAGGGCTAATACAGAGATTAAGTAAATGAGCCTCACCAACGGCCCAAGACCAGAACACATAACCCATCATTTCCCCATCGGCAGAAGACATGATACGGGCCTCATAACCCGCCACCAGACAATCCCTGAAGATACCTTTTGTCCAGGGGAAGGGATAACAGGATTCTTCGATCATCAGGACTTCGTCAAGATCTTCCTCAACCATGACATGAAGTTCAAAAGTACGCTCCTGCTGCAAGTCATTATCTGAAGTCATGGCACTAAGCTGTTAGCACAACGACTGTGCCAGCGTCTGGCGTGCGAGACACAGATCCTGCCAGGATTTGCCCTTATCCCGGGGACTGCGTAACAGGTAGGCGGGATGATAGGTAACAATCAAGGGGATTCCCGTCTGTGGATGTTGATGTAAATGGCCGCGTAAACGAGCCAGCGACTCTGTGCTGGCGAGCATGCTCTGAGCAGCAATACGGCCGAGAACAAGGATGATACTGGGTGATATCAGCGTTATCTGCCGATGCAGAAAATCACCGCAGGCATTGACCTCAGCCAGCGATGGATTACGGTTGCCGGGGGGACGACATTTGACCATATTGGCAATATAAAAGTCGTCTGTCGTCAGCTTGATTGACTTCAACATTTCATCGAGCAGCCTGCCTGCAGGGCCAACAAAAGGTTCTCCAAGACGATCTTCTTCAGCACCCGGAGCCTCACCGATAATAAACCAGCGAGCCGTACTTGAGCCGCGACCAATGACCACCTGCGTACGTGTTGTTGCCAGCTGGCAACGCTGACAGGACTGAATCTCCGCCACCAGATCATCACCGGCTTGCTGGCACTCTGCTGCAGTACTGGAGACATCGACAGGCGCACCCGTGACAGTGTTTGTATGACGAGGTATCCAGACATCAACGCCCATAGCCGCCAGATATTGCCGCCGTTGTTCATCGATCAAGATTCAGCCCCTTCCTAGACTCCCATGGTCAGGGGCAGATAATGCCATAAATGACTCAATCGTTGTATCGTGTATCGTAGAAAATCATCCTGTCCCGCCCTGCCAGTTTGGCCGCGTAAACGGCCTTATCCGCTGCCCGCACCAGATCTTCAGCTGTTTCAAAACCAGCATCGGGATGATAGGCAGCGATACCTATCGAGGCGGTAACATGGAAAGGCTCGGCATCGGCAGGCGAGTCGAATTCAGTCTGACGAAAGGCTTCGAGAATCCGTCGGCAGACGACTTTGACGCCATCTTCGGCCGTCCCGGGCATGATAATGACAAATTCTTCGCCACCATAGCGTGCCACGACATCGCTGCCTCGCGTTGCCTGGACAAGCAACTGTGCTCCTCGTTGCAACACAGCATCACCGGTTTGATGGCCGTAAGTATCGTTAACAGCCTTGAAGTGATCGAGATCAATAAAGGCAAGTGACAGCGGCCAGTGATTTTCCTGCGCACTACTAAACTCTTCATGAACAATCTTGTCATGGTAGGCCCGATTGTATAAAAAGGTCAGCGGGTCTCGCCGGTTTTCTTCTTCAAGCGTACGTGTTTTACGCTGCAGGTTAACATTCACTTGCTTCAAGACACTGGCTTCCTGGATGGCCCTGAGATTACGTACCATAAGGACTTCGCGGGCCTGATCAGCGATCATACCGGCGACAAAATTCTCACCCAGATCAATATCAAAAAGATCGGCCAGGGGCTGTACTTCCTCGGCAACGGCAGAAATCACTTCCGTCAGTTTTTCACGATCGATACCCAGAAGCTCCTGGGCCTTTTTCTCCAACAACAGAAAATCATTATCTCCGGAGACGCCACCATTCAGTAAGTCGGCAATATCACTGGCCACATTGAGCACCTTGGCAACGGTAATAAACTCCTGACTGACACTCCCCGCCAAGGGATGGTGACTACCAGCAATCGCATTGACGAGAATGTCGGGAAAAGACCAGGCATTGAGGACATGTGAACCCACTGCGGCATGATCCATGCCGAGCATATCCAACTCAAAGGCCTGTAAATCCTCATGGGTTACAGGACGTCCATCCATTGACTGATAAAAATCAGCTGACCAGGCATTAATCACTAACATGCCGATATCCTGCAAAAGACCGGCAAGAAAGACTTCTTCCCGGCGCCCGGCAGCAAGGGCATTACCAATCACCTGACAGGCTGTCGCTGAAGCAATTGAACGGCGCCAATAATGGCCAAAATCAAAATGACTCTGGCGCTCGTTGTTGCCCCTTAATTCACCGACAACAGAAATACTGAGTGCCATTGATAACGACCCTTCAAGGCCAAATAAATTAATGGCCTGACGCAGATTTTCTATTTTTCTCTGCCGCGCATAGAGCGCTGAATTTGCCAAACGCATAATTTTGGCACTGGTTGCCGGGTCAAGACCGATCAGCCTGGACACTTCCGCAATACTGACATCAGGATTCTTGCCCAACTCAACGAGCTGGGCTGCAAGGACCGGTGGGCTAGGCAAGTTCGTACAGGATTCCAGGGAGCTGAGAAAACGCTGCCGTTTATCATCACCTTCCCCGCCACCCATTCTCTCTCCAGCCTGGTTGCTGGCCTTCATCTCATCTTCACCCCGTCTTCGCCCTGACTGGACCTTCGCTCCATGTAATTTGATTGGATCAGCCATTCTTCCTCATCGAGACATTTTTGCAAGAAAAAAACCGTCCTAGTCCTACCAACTATTATTACTTCGCTAGTCGGCAAAGTAACCATAAACTTTAGATTGTTATTGATATTTTGCGAACATCTAGACACTATTTCCAGTCAGTCTGCCTTTTTCAACAAGCCGCCAGGCTCGCTACAGACAGACATTTCGTCGTCAGTCGCGGGCGCATATC
>JALWQD010000106.1 GCA_026994735.1 Gammaproteobacteria bacterium
CTGGGAAGAAAGCGGGAATCCTGCCTATGCCTTGTTTTTAGCGGCCGGGACAGGGCCGAAACAATAGCTGGCGGGCCATTTATGGCATTTCATTGCCAAGGTTGCTGGTAAAATATCAAGGCTTCTGAGGCTGTCTGGCCAAGAGAACAGATTGCTGGCCGAGGCAGCTGAAAGGGCTTTCGCTGTTGCATCGGTCGCTGGTCCGACGGTGATGGCGGGTGTTAGTGGCTGCAACGTCACTGAGGGAAAAGTTGACGCTAAGGCCATGTTGCGTTGGAATAGCCTAGTCTTTAAGACAACATTAAGCGGTTGCCGACGCTGTCGGGTTAGAGGGACGGCGGATGTGACCACGCGTAATAATAAGTCGGCTGTCTGACAGACAGTTAGAAGACCTACTAGGGGGGAAATATGCATACACGTTATTTGATGGCTCCAATCCTGGTCCTTGTGCTGGCCTTTATCGCCTTGCCGGCGATGGCTGCTAACGTGATTAAACTCAATGCGCCGACCGTACTCGGGACACTGAAGCTTGATGCGGCACAATTGGGCAAGATCAAAAAAGCGATTAACAAGTCACTCAGCACCGATATCATGGACACGGAATTCCAGTGTGGAGAGGAACGCATGGACTGTGTCGTCCGTTCTGTGCGCGAATGGACCTATAAAGGGGATCGTTTGCGTGAAGTGGTGGTTAATTTACATACCATAGGCAATACCAGCATTACCGTTCGGCAGCACAAGGGCAAATGGCCCAGGATCAGCACGAAATAATAGTATGGGTTGTTGATGATCAGGTCGGGGGCGTCTGTATGAGCCCCCGGCCTGTTTCTGTTCACTGATTGAAAAGACGGTAGTCGACTATGAGACTGAACGCCGAGACCTTTGCCGCATGGCCAAACAAGAGCATTACCTTGCTCGGGATGTCGGGTGTTGGCAAGACGCGTCTTGCCCATATGCTGATGAAGAGCAAATGGTTTCATTATTCCGGCGATTATCGTATCGGCACACGTTATCTCGATGAGCCGATTCTCGACAATATCAAGAAGCAGGCCATGCAAGTGCCTTTTTTGCGTGATTTGCTCCGTTCAGACTCGATCTTTATCAAGAATAATATTTCCGTCCATAATCTGCTGCCGGTGGCCAGTTTCCTCGGCAAATTGGGCAATCCGGAGCTTGGCGGCTTGCCGCTGACTGAATTCAAGCGGCGCCAGGACCTGCACCATCGTGCCGAGATTGCGGCAATGAAGGATGTGCCGATGTTCATTCAGAAGGCGCAGGAAATATACGGTTATAAACATTTTATTAACGATGCCGGTGGCAGTATTTGTGAGCTTGATGATGAGACAGTCATCGACTGTCTGGCCGAGCATACGTTGATTATTTACATTAAAGCCAGCGATGAGGATGAGCATGCCCTGATTCAACGTGCCCAGGCTGATCCCAAGCCACTTTATTATCGCGAGGCCTTTCTCGAAGAGCAGCTGACGGTTTATATGCAAGAAAAGGGTTTTGAATATGTGGCCATGATCGATCCGGATGATTTTGTTCGCTGGATCTTTCCCCACCTTTTTTATTCGCGCATTCCCCGCTATCAGGCGATTGTTCGTCAGGTTGGTTATTCGGTGACCACGGCCGAGCTTGCCGCTGTAAATGATGAAGCGGATTTTCTCGCTCTGGTGGAAAAGGCGGTGGCCAGGGAGACACGCTAATGCCTCTGGTCGCACCTTCCGATCTGCCGACTTTTGAACGTCTTCGTCGAGAGGGAGAGACGGTACTTGATCCGGGGGATGCCATTCATCAGGATATTCGGGAGCTACATATCGGTTTGCTCAATATGATGCCTGATGCCGCCCTTGAGGCGACGGAGCGACAATTTTTCCGTCTCGTTGGTGAGAGTAATCAGATTGCCCAATTTTTCATGCACCCTTTTACCCTGCCGGAAATTGTTCGTAGTGAGCAGGCCCAGGCCTATGTTGACCGCTATTATGAAAGCTTTTCGGAACTGAAGGAGAAGGGGCTTGATGCGCTCATCATCACCGGTGCCAATGTCAGTCAGCCAGACCTTGCCGATGAGTCCTTCTGGCAGCCGCTGATTGAAGTTATTGAATGGGCCATGGACAATGTCACATCGACACTCTGCTCCTGCCTGGCTACCCATGCCGTGATGCAGTTTCATCATGGTCAACGGCGGCGACCACTGCCAAAGAAACGATGGGGTGTTTTTAATCACAGCGTTGTTGAACGCAGTCATCCGCTGGTAAATGATGTCAATACCTGTTTTGACGTGCCTCATTCGCGTTTTAATGAAGTTGGGCGTGACCAGTTCGAGGCGGCCGGTTTGAAGGTCCTCGTTGAGAGCAAGATAGCAGGTGTACACCTGGCGGTTAGTGAAGATCTGTTTCGTATCGTTTATTTTCAGGGGCACCCGGAATATGACACGGTCAGTCTGCTGAAGGAATACAAGCGCGAGGTCAATGCCTTCGCTCTTGGACAGCGACAACTTTATCCGCCTTTCCCGGACAATTTCTTTTCACGTCAAGGCCAGGCAATACTGGACGAATATCAGTTGCGCCTAACGCGCGCACGCGATGCGGGTAGTGAATTGCCGGCTTTTCCCGAAGCACTGGTGTGCGCACGTCTTGGTAATACCTGGCATGATACGGCCGAGTCGGTGATCAATAACTGGGTCGGAAAAATTTATGCAGTTACCAATAATGACCGCCGCATTCCGTTTATGGAAGGCGTTGACCCGAATGATCCGCTGGCCCTGCGAGAGCAGATGAGGCCACGCTAACGTCCTCACAGCACTATGCCGCAGTGAGGACAAGGGAGGTCAAGATCAGTCCGCAGCTTGTTCTGATGGTCAAACCCTCGCGCTTGCAGTTGCCGGTCCTCTTGATAAAAACGGATGCGTGCAGCGCCGACAAGGGGCTGTGATTTTCTTTATGGGCAGTGGCTGCCGCCAAGGTCACGAAGGGTTGCCAGGGCGTGTCGTGTCTGTGTCTGCCGTTGCTGTTCTTTCCAGGGGGCCGTTTTGATCAATCTGCGGCCTCTTTAGCCCTCTGCCAGCGCTCCCCCACAACTACTGCCCTGACCGGCGGTGCAGCCGTAGCAATGTTCCTTGACGACAATGGGGTGACCTTCGATTGCGGCCGGTGCCAGATCACGAATATGACTGCGAGGCTTGTCGGCGTTGAGAAGGGGCAGGCCGAGCATCTGGTTAAAGTCACAATCAAAGAGATAACCTTGCCAATCAACGCTGATCAGGTTGCGGCACATGACCGAGGCAAGGTTTTCGTCCTTGTGGGCATCACGCAGCAATGCCATGTAATCGCCAAACTGGCCTTTTGACAGTAAGGTGCTGCCAAAGCGCTGGATGGGCATATTGGCAAGGGTAAAAAGGTGGTCGAAGCGGATGCCGAAATGCTCATTGAGATGGGCCTTGTAGGCGCTTTCAAGGTTATCCTGGGCGGGTGGCAGGACAGGGCCCTGAGGGTTGTAGACGAGATTTAACGGGCGGCCTGGGTCACCCTGGCCATAGCCGAGGCGATTGAGGCTCTGGAGGCCACGAATACTGGCTTGGAAGACGCCATTACCGCGCTGGGCATCAACATTATCTTCCAGGTAGCAGGGCAGCGAGGCGGTGATCTCGACGCCTTGCTGGGCCAGAAATTCGGCTAAACCCTGCTGTCCCTCTTCGGCAAGAATGGTCAGGTTGCAGCGATCCATGACACGAATGCCAAGCTGGCGGGTGGCGACGATGAGGTCTCTAAAATGCGGATTCATTTCGGGTGCGCCCCCCGTCAGGTCGAGCATGTCGACGGGATGGCGAGAGAGAAAGGCAAGGATGTCATCAATCGTCTCGCGGCTCATGATTTCCGTGCGCTTGGGGCCGGCATTGACATGACAGTGCAAGCAGCTCTGGTTACAGAGGTAGCCGAGATTGACCTGCAGGGTTTCGAGTCGCTGTCGTCGCAGTGGTGGAAATGTGGTCGTTTCGAGATGGGGGAGGGTCGCTTGCATGGGCCTTTTCCTGATTATTGGCTGTGGTTGGTTTTTGTTTGTCGACCTTTCAGGCGTCGAATGAATACCGGCAGCAGGGCAAAGGCGCCGAGTAACCCGAAAGCGAGCAGGGTCTCTTTTGAAACCAGCTGGTTGAGTGAGTCGATGCGCCCCAGTGATTGGCCGAGGTTGGCAAAGACAAAGCTGCCCGGCAGGATACCAATCGCTGTTGCCAGGAGATAGTGGCGTAAGGGCATTGGTGTGAATGCCGGGACAAGGTTGACGAGCCAGAAAGGGAACAGGGGCACCAGGCGCAAAAAGAGTAAGTAGCTGAAGGCGTTGTCCTCGAAGCCATCAATGAGTCGTTTTGCCAGACCGCCGGCACGTTTTTGTGCCGCTTCGGCGAAAAGGTAGCGCGCGGCAAGAAAGACAAGGCCTGCGCCTGCTGTTGCAGCCAGGACGATAACGCCGGTGCCGACCCAGCGGCCGAAGAGAAAGCCGACAGTCAATGATAGCAACACGCCACCGGGTATGCTCAATGCCGTTGACAGCGTATAAATGACTGCCGTCATCGTCAACAGGGTGATGTAATGCTGCTCACTATAGGCGAGCAAGGCGTCGCGATTGTCTTTGATGGTATTCAGCGACAGGTATTCATCTCCGCCAAGACTGAAAAAGGCGATGATGCCACCGATAAACAGGCTGCCAATGGCCAGGCGAGGCCAGAGAGCCTGGTGCGAGTGGGGGGATTTTTCAGTCGGCATATGAAAGGTTTCCTGGATGGTTGGTCGGTATCAAAGTAGGGCTTGTTGTCAGCGATTGCTGGCTAATTATCGTTTTCAGTCTGATAGCGATAAACCGCGCTGTCAGGATGAAAGGCATACCAGGCAAACCAGTAACTGATCATGCTTGTCAGGCGTTGCTGGTCGGTAGTGTATATGCTTGCGCTGCGGTTTTCAGTATCGTATTCAATACGCAGGTTTTGTCCCGCCAGATGGTCCATCAAGGGTGAGGGGGATTTTGCCAGTTCACTAAAAGGCCAGGCCTTGTGCTGGCCGTTAATCGTGACGGTGAGTACTTCTTCTTTTGGATGCAAGCGGTTGCTGGTGCGGTTGCTGAGGGGGAAAATGATCCGTCGGCTGCGCCGGTAATCCGCATAGGGGTCACGATTGTAATCACGACGATAACCGGTTTTTCTTGACAGCACTTGTGTTTCGGGGTGGCGCAGACGCCAATCTTTCCAGCGGGTGTGTTCCAGCGGCAGGCGTTGTAAGTGGCTGCCCATGGCCGGGCCGCTGATCGCCTGGCCGAGAATTTGTGACCAGAGTGATTCTGTTTGCCGGTCGTAGAGCAGGACATCATTGTTATAGAGCAGACCGGAAACACCAAAGTCGAGCACTTTTCCTTGCAGTTGGCGAGAAAAGGCGACACCGCTGCCGCAGAGAGGGCAGTAAGTGATAGCAACGGCTGTATTGCCAACACTATCGTTGACGATCTCATGCCAATTGAGGATAGCCACTGGATAGGCGCGGGCCTGGCCTTCAATCAGCAGGGCGAGGATACGGTCGTCATCCTGAAGTTCTGTACGCGCTTCCTCGGCATTAATAAAATGCGCCTGACTCAATGCCGGGATGCCGTCACGTGGCGGGCCTCCGGGTAGTATCTGTCCGGCCGGAATGAGTGTCTGCTGAAGGTCGAAGCCATGAAGGCTCTCACTGGCGAGAGCGTTGAGGGGCTTCAGGACAAGCAATACGATGATGACAGGCAGAGCCAACGACGATGTTATTGCTGCCAATAGGTGCCTCATTTTTTACCCGCCATTTTCTTCATGCCACTGAGTCGCCGGATGGCTTGCTTGCTTACACTGTCCGGCCGGCGAGTGCCAAAGTGTGACGAAGTTCAGATTTTTGAGTTTTTGACGCTAATTGTGATGACCGCTCAGTGAGTGCGGTTTTGGCGAGATTTTAGGGGGAAAGCTGGATGAGCGATGAAGTGGTGCGTGGGCCTGAAGATCCGCAGCGTCGGGACTTTCTTGAACAGGCGACCTGTGCCCTTGCTGGGGCCGGTGTGGCGGCGGCCTCATGGCCGTTTATCAGTAGTATGAATCCGGCGACGAATGTTGTTGCTGCTGCCAGTACCGAGGTCGATGTCAGCACTATCCAGCCGGGCATGTCGGAGACGGTGGCCTGGCAGGGTAAGCCGGTATTCATCGTTCACCGCACGGAGGAGCAGATTGCGCAAATGGCCCAGTCTGAAGGCGTCAAAGATCCGCAGCCGGATGAAGAGCGTGTACTGCAACCGGAATGGCTGGTTGTCGTCGGCATCTGTACCCATCTGGGGTGTGTGCCGGGGCGCAACGATGAAGGCTGGCTTTGTCCTTGTCATGGCAGTGTCTATGACAACAGTGGCCGTATTCTGCGTGGGCCGGCGCCGCGCAATCTGGAAGTGCCACCTTATGAATTTATTGCCGAGGAAAAAATTATTATCAAAAAAGCCTGAATATTGATATCAGGTTTTCCTCTGTTGGGATTGATATTATCAAGGGATGTGCTGTCATGAGTGAGCTTGTCAATTGGATCGATGAACGGTTTCCGCTCTCGGCATTCATCAAAAAGGAATTAACCGATTATCCGACGCCACGCAATCTGACTTCCTGGTGGAATTTTGGTTTTCTTGCCGGTGTCATATTGGTGTTGCAGGTTGTCAGCGGTCTTTTTCTGGCCATGCATTACAAGCCGGATGCCGCTCTGGCCTTTGATTCGGTCGAAAATATCATGCGCAATGTCAACTATGGTTGGTTGATACGTTATATGCATTCGACGGGCGGTTCGGCTTTCTTCGCGGTCATATTTATTCATATGGCACGTTCGCTTTTTTATAGCTGTTACCGACCGCCGCGCGAGCTGATGTGGTGGTCCGGTCAGTTACTGCTGTTATTGCTGATGGCCACGGCCTTTATGGGCTATCTGCTGCCCTGGGGGCAGATGTCGTACTGGGGCGCGCAGGTGATTACCAATCTGTTTCGTGCAACGCCGTTCTTTGGTGATGAAATTGTCCTCTGGCTGCGTGGTGATTTCTCGATCGGTGACGCGACACTGAATCGCTTTTTTGCCCTTCATTACCTGTTTCCATTTGTGATTGTCGGTTTTGTCTTTCTCCATCTCGTTGCCTTGCACTATGTCAAGAGCAGCAATCCTCTCGGGATTGATCTGGCTGATAAGGACAAGATTCCCTTTCATCCTTATTTCACGATAAAGGATCTCTACGGTCTTTGTCTGTTTCTGATCGTTTTCTGCGCCTTTGTTTTTTTTAAACCGACCTTTTTTCTCGAGGCGGCGAACAGTATTCCTGCGAATCCGATGAAGACGCCGGCACATATTGTGCCGGAGTGGTATTTTCTTCCCTTTTACGCCATCCTGCGCTCGATTCCGGATTTGGTCGGTGGGGTTATCGCCATGGGTTTGTCAGTGGTGATCTTTGCTGCCATGCCCTATCTCGATCGCTCGACGATT
>JALWQD010000107.1 GCA_026994735.1 Gammaproteobacteria bacterium
ATGTGTTTTGGGCGAGGAGTGAGTTTGAATAGGATGGCTGCGTTCTCATACTTTTTGTCATATTCAGTGTTCTATCGGGCGATGATTGTGATGGTGTTTGTTCTGCTTGCAGGTTGCAGTCACCTGATCCCTCCTGATGCCGGTGCTATGAAGGGGGTGATGCCGAAAATTGGTTTCAAGTCTGTGGCAGCTGAGACACGCTATCTGTTAGCTGTTGGTGATCAGCTTGAAATCAAGTTTTTTTATACGCCGGAGTTGAATGAATCAGTCGTTATCAGGCCTGACGGGCGTCTTTCTCTGCAGTTGATCGGTGAAGTGCAAGCAGCAGGCTCCACGGTTGACGAGCTGCGCAGTCATTTGCAGCTTCGTTATGCAAAAACACTGAATGACCCTGAGCTGGCAGTGATTGTTAAGTCTTTTTCTGCACCTTTTGTCTATGTTGGTGGCGAGGTGCGAAGCCCCGGAAGGGTTGTTTTGGCGGGGCGTCAGATGACGGCTTTGGAGGCTGTGTTGGCAGCAGGAGATTTTAATTACGGCGCGGAGCGCCGTAATGTTATTGTTTTACGTAACGAAAATGGTCAGACACGGGTCTTTAGCCTCAATTTGCGTGATTATATTTCCGCAGAGGTGTCATTGCCAGTGCAGGCGAAACCACGGTCACCCCGATGGCGTTGTTCGACAGGGAATTGTGTTGCGACTACCCGGTCCGTTCCCTTTGCCGCGAATCAGGCAGCCGATATGGTCTTGCAAGCGCAGGACATTGTTTATGTGCCGGAATCTCAGATTAGTCAGTTGGCCAGGTTTTTTAAGGATTACCTGGATGAAATCCTGCCGATATACGGCAATATGGGCTTGGTATTTAACTATGATCTTAAGAACAAGATCAGCATCCAGACTCGCTAGGTCTTACTGGATGAGACGGGAGACTATGCGTGCTTGATGACAACATAAGGGATGAGCAGGAATTACCCTCGATTATTTGGGATGAGTTGCTGCTCAGTTTACGACAGAATAAATGGCTGATTGCCGGCATTGCCCTGATGGTTGTCATGGGCGCTTATTTGGCCTTGCAGTTTATTTCCTGGAAATATGAAGCCAATGCCCGTGTGCTGGTGAAGCTGGGAAGAGAGAATACCGAATTGCCGGCAGTCGTCAGAAATGGTGGTTTATTAACAACCGGTGTGCGCAAGGAAGAAATTAATTCAGAAATTCAGCTGCTGACATCGGAGGCCCTGATTACTGAAGTTGTCGACAGTATTGGTTATAAGAATTTCCTCTTCGTACCTGTTCGTCCGGATGATCTTGTCGGGATTGTCAAATATTATCTGAAGCTGGCTTATCGTGAATTCAAAGCGACAGTTGAAGACTTGATGATTATGCTGGGACTTCGTCAGGCATATAGCGAACATGATCAGGTTGTCATGGCGATGAAGCGTTACCTGACGGTTGTCCGTGAAAAAGATTCTGACGTGATTAGCATTCATTTACAGCTACCGCACCCGGAGTTGGCGGTAAAGACAGTGGAAAGGATGCTGGATGTCTATCTCGATCGCCACATTTCGGTACGTAGAAATGGTGAGGTGAAGTCCTTTTTTGATCGTCAAACAGCGGAATACCATGCACAGCTGTTGGCTGTTGAAGAGGCGCGTGATGATCTGCGGTCCCGGCTGGGAGTCAGTGATATTGGCGAACAACGACGTCTTATATTATTGCGACTGGATACACTTGAAGCTCAGCGTAATCAATGGTTGGCTGACCGGAATCGGCTGCTGGGCAGTAACACCCAGCAAGACAATAAGCGAAGGGTGAGTGGCAACCTGGGCACCATTACTATTGACACTTTGCCGCTGGTACAACATGAAGTGATTCAGCGACGTCTGGCGTTGGAGAAACGCCTGTTGAGCTATGGCAAGTCATCACGACCGACACGAAAACTGGAGAATGAACTAGCTTCATACGAAGCTTTTTTGCGACATGGTCTGGATGACCTGATCGCTCAAAACGAAGCCCAAATCAAACAGGAGCGCAGACATCTGGGGCTGCTTGCTGAGGCGGAAGAACGTTTGTTGCGTCTGGAACGAGAGCGGGCCTTGGCAGAAAAAAATTATCTTGCCTATGCAAAGCGTAGCGAAGAAGCCAATATAACGGAAAAGATGGATCTGCGCCGGGTTTCCAATATTGCCGTACTGGCTCCCCCTGTATTGCCGGTGAAACCGGTTGCGCCCAAGAAAATGTTGATTATGGCACTTTCTATTCCAGTGGGTTTGCTCATTGCGGTAGGGATTGTCCTGTTACGCGAATACCTGAATGATCGCGTCCGTACAGGACGCGATCTGCGGGCTCTTGCCGGACTGGATTATCTGGGCCGGTTTCGCGTCAGCCCCTGATTGTTTTCAGCGGGCAGTGCTGGTAACGGTTATGCTCGCGCTTATGTGTCCCCAGGGATAGCGGCATGGATGATGCCTGCATAAAGGAGGCGAATCGAGGATTGTGGAGCAGGTCATAACGACAGCTGTCGAAGGACAGGGCGAACGATTGTCGCTCCGCCGCTTGTGGGTGGGATTGTTGCTCTTGCTGGGATCCGTGCTGGCAGGGATGGCCTTTGCCCTGTTGTCAGCGCAAATATCACCTTGGTGGGGGGCTGCTTTATTGCCTGCAGCAGCGATAGGCATCTATATCATGCACAACCCTTCTTTTGGTTTTCTCTGTGCCTGCGCTGTGATTCCTCTCGAGAGGCTGGGGCGATTTACCGCCGATTCCAGCATGTACACGTTTTCATTGATGCGTATTATTGGTGTCCTCGCCCTTGGCAGTATCCTGCTTTATTATTTATCGCGTGGGCGTAAGCTGCGGGTCGCTGCCCCCGTTTATCTTTATACGATTTATTGGTTGCTTGGTTTGTTGACGCTGACGCATACCAGCGATTTTCTCGGGAATGTGCGTGCCAGTGGTGCAATTCTTGGTAATTTATTATTTTTTTTTCTTGTCATCAATGCTGCTCGTTCATGGCGCATTATGAAAATGGCAGTAGCTGCATGGTTGCTCATATCAGTATTGATTGGTCTTTATACAGTTTATGACTGGCACTTTGGACACAGCTTTTCAGAAGCTGAGATTGGTGTTGCCGAGAGCCGTTTCAGTACGGTACTGGCCGATACTTCTGAATATGAATCGCTCGATACTGTTCGCAGGGCAACGGGGCCGACTTCACACTCGGCTGTTTATGGAATTAACTTGATAATGGCTCTTCCGTTTCTGGCTTTTTATTGGTGTCGTTTTTCATCTGTTCGCTATCGTGCAGTCATTTTTTTAGCGACATTAGTTATTCTCTATAATATTTTTCTAACTAATACGCGGGCAGTATTATTACTGACAGTACTGGTTTTTTTGATGATGCTTTGGCGTCGTTTATTGCGTATCACGCCGGGCGTTTTTATTGCAGCAATGTTAGTCGGTGTATCGATGTTGCCACTGGTTCCCGATGCAATTTATGAGCGCGTTTTAAATCCGGCGAACTATACGGTTCAGCAATCAGGTACGTTACGTGCCCGTCTGCATTACTGGCGGGCGGGCTTGATCGTCATAGAAGAAAACTGGATGTTTGGTATTGGTCCTGGTAATCAACAGGAAATACCGCGTTATTTGACTGGCGATGCTCCCAGTGAGACGACAGTTCATAATGAATATTTGCAGACAATGATGGAGCTTGGCGTTGTTGGTTGGCTGGTTTTCTTCTCTTTCGTTTTTTTGATTTTGCGTTACAGTTTTCAGGCTGCAGAGTATTATCGCTGCCAGGAAGGGGGTGCGGAGCGCTATCTTTTCCTCAAGGCAGCACAGGTGTCTATGATTTCAGTTTTGATATACGGTTTGCAGGTTGATGTCTTTCATTTTCCGCTTAAGGGCTGGTGGTTGATTGCCGGTCTGGTTACCGCTCTTCACCTGGCAGCATGCCGGATGAATGCGCAGACGAAAATACAGCAAAAAGGTTAGTCATTTGTCGGATATTGACGTTACAGAAAAGGCGCTTCATGATGTTGCCGTGATCATTGTCGGTCTCAACGCACGCGATTATGTGCGCGAGAGCCTGTCAACGGTGCAATCCTCTGCCTGGGCAGATATCAATTACGAGCTGATCTATATTGATAATGGCTCGGGTGATGGCAGTGTTGCGATGGTGAAGGATGAATTCCCCGCTGTTCAGTTGATAGCCAATGCCGATAATCTGGGGTTTTGTCTGGCTGCTAATCAGGGTGCCCGGGCAGCTTCCAGTCGCTACTATTTTTTCCTTAACGACGACACGATTGTACACTCTGAGGCAATTCCTTTACTTGTTCGCTATCTCGACCTCCATCCCGAAATTGGTTCGGCCGGGAGCCGCTTGCTGAATACCGATGGCAGCGATCAGTGGTCAGGGCGGCGTTATCCGACGAAATGGAATGCCATTTTTGGTCGCCGTTCGTGGCTGAGCCGAATTTTCCCCAGGATGCCCGCGTTGAATGATTACCTTTATCGTGATGAGATCGAGCGCGGTGATCCCTTTATTGCCGATTGGGTTTCTGCTGCCGCTATGCTGATTCGTCAGGAAGTATTTTGGCACGTTGGTGGCTTTGCTGAAGATTATTATTATTGGCATGAGGCGGTAATCTGTGACCGTATTCGTCGCAGCGGCAAGGAGATTGTTCTCCATCCACAATCACAGATTGTTCATCATGAGGGGAAGGGGAGTGGCGCGCGCCCTTACCCGGTTCAGCGTTGGCATATCATCGATTTTCACCAAGGGGCATTCCGCAGTTATTGTGAACACTATTATCTTTCCGGTCTGCACCCTCTACGGTTAATGGTAGGGACGGCACTGACCGCCAGGGCTTTGGCCCTGATTTTTCTGACTAGGGTGAAGGCATGGCTGAATTAGCGTTGTTACATGATTTGCAGGCGCCAATGAGAAACTATTATTGCGGGCGTCGGGTGCTTGTTGTCGGAGCTGATGGTTTTCTTGGTTGTAACTGCATTCTTATGCTTCAGCAACTGGGAGCAGAAATCTCCATTATTTCCCGCCGTGCAAAACCACGTATGGTCGCCGGGGTGAGCCATATCTATCGTGGTGACTTGCTCGATGAGGCCTTGCTGGCGGAAGCGGTGGCCAAGCAGGATGTTGTTTGTAATTTTGCCGGTGTTTCTTCTGCTGTCGATAGCAATCAGTCCCCAGAAACAAGTTTGCTGGGGATGTGTTTGCCCAGCCTGCGCCTGTTTAATGCCTGCGCCAGTGAGGAGACGCCGCCACGTGTTATTTATACCAGCAGTCGTCTTGTCTACGGTATACCGGCTTATCTGCCTGTTGATGAGCTTCATCCAGTGCTGCCACAGAGTATGTATGCTGTCCATAAGTTAACCCTGGAACATACACTTTCTGTGCTTTATCAGACACGCGGTTTGCCTTATATGAGTTTTCGTATTTCAAATCCTTATGGCCCCTATCAGCGCCCAGGTGTCAGTCACTATGGTGTGATCAATCATTTTATTCGTCTGGCCTCCTGTCATGAACCGATCAGGATTTTTGGCGATGGCCGCCAACGGCGGGACTACATTTACGTTGAGGATGCGATTGCCATCATGTTAGCGATGGCAGTAAAAGAAGAGTCTGCGGGGGAGATCTATAATCTTGGCGGCAAGGATGATATGGCGATTATTGATGCTGCCAGAGTGATTGCCGGGCAAGCGGATGACAGTCCTGTTGATCTGGTTCCCTGGCCCGATGATTATCGCTCGGTTGAAACCGGTAACTACAGCACCGACCTGGGTAAGCTTGAGGCAAGTTTGGGAACATTGAATATGACCGGTTTTTCTGAAGGGGTACGGCATTCATTAGCCTATTATCGTCAAGCCAATGCCCACTGACAGGCGCAGCCAGCTCGAGGCCGTACACAGTCTTGGGGGAGGCGCGAGGCCTTTCTGCGACAGGGTCTGCAAAAAAAATCCCGGGGTAGCGATATTATCGAAACTTTTGAAAGTCCGGCAACGTTCAAGGGGACAAGGGTTAGCTAATTGAGGTGTTGGATAATGGTGATTAACCTTTTGATACGCAAGCGATGCTGGTTTTTAATGGTCATTTCTCTATTAATGGCTGCCTGTGGTGATAATGCGGATACTGCCAGCAATACCGTACCTGCCGGTACGATTCCGCCGGTCTTGCCAGCCCTTTCCGTAGAACGCAATTTCCTCCTTGGTCTGACGCCCTTTGCAAATGGTTCAACGGCGCAGGTCAAAAATGCCGCATGGACCTTTGTCAAAGGGCATAGTGACCTGGTGGCATTGCATTTTGATACGACAGATGGATTACCCTGGGATATTCTTGAAACGGGAGCCTTGCCGGCTGATTTGCCCACTGCTTTTCGGCAGCCATTTGATGAGGCTGTCAGCGCCTTGAACGATGGTCAGGCACGCAAGGTCTATGTGGCCTTAAACCCTCTGAACGCATCACGGACAGGGTTGACACCGCAATTTGGTGGCGGCACATTTCCACTCGGTGTGCCATCATTCGATAATCCGAGGTTGCTGACTGCGTTCAAGCGCTATGTTGATTATATTATGGCGACTTTCAATCCGGATTATCTGGCGATTGGCATCGAAGTGAATATCTATGATGTCAATGAACGCAATAATGCCATTGCCGATGGTGGTGGGTTTACGGCCTTTAGCCATTTTTACAAGGCGGTTTATGACCACATCAAGCTGACACACCCGACCTTGCCGGTCTTTCCAACGCAGCAGCTGGAGTATATTCTGGCAGATGCTGCGAGCTGGAATAACAGTATGGCCCTGTATGCGGGCAAGATTGATCGCCTGGGCCTGTCAACGTATCCATCAAGTCAAAATAAGTTACCAACTGATCTGACGCTGAATTATTTTTCTACGGTTCTGGCGTTTAACAGTTTGCCATTGGTTATCACCGAGACAGGCTATGGCAGTGTTCCCTTTGCCAGTAGTAATTTTACGGCACCAGGTTCGCCCGAGTTACAGCGTGACTATCTCAATTGGCTGATCACTACGGCAGATAGTCTGCCCGTGAATTTGCGGCCAGACTTCATTGTCTGGTTTTTTCCCACGGATGCGCCAGCCGCACTGCCGGCAAATCCACCACCTGAATTGGCGGACACGGCATTTTATCTTTCTATGGGCTTGGCGAAACCTGATTTGACGCCGCGCGAAACACAGCGGCTTTGGGATCAGCAACTGACGCGACCCTATGTCGCTTTGAGATAGTGATCTTCAGACGGGCTGTCGGAAAACTTTACATCTTCTCTGCTGATGTCATGTATTGATTTTACTTGCCATTCAAGTCACTTGAAAAACGTATCCCGAACAATAGGATGCGTTTTTTTTGTCATTTTATAATGATTGGCCTGATACTTGCTTGTGGTAACTGCTGCCTTTTCGCAGGCCTTACCGGTGACTTGCATACACTGGCGTATACCACTAGGTTCATTAGCCGACGTGCGGGT
>JALWQD010000108.1 GCA_026994735.1 Gammaproteobacteria bacterium
GGCCGATAGTGATGAAATACGAAAAACTTTTGCGCTGATGAGCCAGATGACGATCAGCAACAGGGACAAGAGCCAGGAAATGGCGGCAATGGCGCCAATCGCTGTAGCGACCCCTTTGCCGCCGCGGAAGCTGAAGAAAAGCGGAAACAAATGACCTAATAATGTGCCCAGAGCAACACCGCCGATAAGCCAGGGATCATCACTGACGAATGTCGTCAGTAAAGTTGGCAATAGCCCTTTCAGAATGTCGCCTATGAGAACAATGATGGCCAGCCGGCGGCCGCCAAAACGGAGGACGTTGGTTGCCCCAGGGTTTCCTGATCCCTGGCTGCGTGGGTCAGGTAAGCCGCGTAGGCGGCAAACAATAATCGCCGATGATAGGGACCCGATCAGGTAAGCGGTGAAGACAAAAAGAATGACGAACAAAGTGCTGGGCATAATGTCTTGCAATTCTCGCTAAGGCAATGGGGGGAAGCGCAGAAAAACGTTTTCCTGGACTGTGCCGCTGGCCGATCAGCAGGGTATGATAGCAGTAATTGAACAGAGAGGAATGTTTTCGTGGCGATGGATATTATCTATGTCAGTGACCTTCGTGTTGATACCGTGATTGGCATTTTCGATTGGGAGCGGCGGGTCAGGCAGACGGTACGTATCGATCTCGAAATGGCTACGGATATTCGTCGCGCAGCGGCTACAGACCGGATCGATGACACGCTTAATTACAAGGCCGTTGCGAAGGCGGTCATTGCCTTTGTCGAAAAGAGTGAATTTCAATTAGTGGAAACGTTGGCTGAAGGTATTGCGAGTATCATTGTGGACAAGTTTTCTGTTCCCTGGGTACGTTTGCGTATCAATAAAAAAGGTGCCCTGCGCGGAGCCCGTGATGTCGGTGTTGTTATCGAGCGTGGTCATACTGCTGCTATGCAGGGACAATAAAGAGCCTGTCTCCGTTGGGAGGAAATGGCCTGCACCACTAACTTTAAAGGCGCCAAATCTTGATGCGGCGTTTTTTAATTCGGCCCTTGTTCAGACCTGCCAGTGCCTGGCAGGTGGCTGATATGCGCACGGCAACATAAGTACGCCTGTCTGTCAGAGTGATATTGCCTACGTCCTGGCCATCAATACCGGCTTCTCCGGTCAAAGCACCAAGGATATCTCCTGGGCGTATTTTATCTTTACGGCCAGCAGAGATGCATAGCGTTGCATATTCCGGGGCCGCCAGCCCGGTGTTTGCAGAGGCCAGTGTATCGACTGCAGAAGCCGTCAATGGTCTGTCCTGTTTGTGGCAGAGCTGTTCCAGCAGTGCTTGTTGATGACGTTCGAGCAGGCTGATGGCCATGCCACATTTGCCTGCCCGTCCTGTGCGGCCGATGCGATGTGTGTAGCTATCTGCCTGCAGCGGCATGTCGTAGTTGATGACCAGCGGCAAGTCGTCAATGTCGAGGCCGCGCGCGGCAACATCCGTAGCTACAAGCAGGGTGATGCTTTGCTGGCGAAAACGGATGAGAACCTCGTCACGGTCACGCTGTTCCAGATCACCATGCAGGGCAGCAGCGTGAATTTTCCTTACCTTCATGCCGTTGCAAACATGGTTAACGGCATTGCGCGTATTACAGAAGATGACAGCTGTGCGTGGTTGAAAATGATTGAGCAGGCGAGTCAGGGCAATAAGCTTGTCTGGGTCGCGGTAATTAAAAAAAAGCTGTTCAATCTGCTGGCTATCATTTTCATGATGGCAGTTGATCTGGTCGGCATCTTTTTGGAACTGGCGACTGAGTGCGAGGATGTCATCCGGGTAAGTCGCAGAAAAAAACAGGG
>JALWQD010000109.1 GCA_026994735.1 Gammaproteobacteria bacterium
CGTAAGGTCCATAAAGGTCGTAATCGCGGTATTGCCAGTCGTGGCAACAAGGTCAGCTTTGGCAGTTATGGTCTGAAAGCAACGACGCGAGGCCGTATTACTGCCAGACAGATTGAAGCAGCACGTCGTGCCATGACCCGTTATATAAAACGTGGCGGCAAGATCTGGATTCGTGTCTTTCCGGACAAGCCCATTACTAAAAAGCCAATCGAAGTGCGTATGGGTAAGGGCAAGGGTAATGTTGAATATTGGGTTGCTCTGACACAACCGGGTCGAGTCCTCTATGAAATGGAAGGGGTTACCGAAGAAGTTGCGCGTGAGGCATTCCGGCTCGCTGCGGCAAAACTTCCAGTACAGACCTGCTTCGTAACACGTACGGTGATGTGATGAAGGCAAATGAATTACGTAGCAAGTCAGCGACTGAGCTTGCTGAAGAGCTGAAAGAACTGACTAAAGAGCAGTTCAACATGCGTATGCAAAAAGGGACTGGCCAGTTGAGCCAGACGCATCGAATCAAATCAGTGCGCCGGGATATCGCCAGAGTGAAGACGATACTCAATGAGCTCAACAAGGTGAGTGCAGGATCATGACTGAAAGTAATACGAAAGCCCGCGCAATCGTCGGTGAGGTTGTGAGTGATCGGATGGACAAAACCATTACAGTGCTGATAGAGCGCAAGATCGCACACCCTTTGTATAAGAAATACATTCGTCGCTCAACGAAGATTCATGCCCACGATCAGGACAATGTCTGCAATAAGGGAGACAAGGTACTTGTCGAACAGTGTCGGCCGATGTCAAAGACCAAGACATGGCGTCTGGTTGAGGTCGTTGAAAAGGCAGTCTGAGAAGTTTTTGAATTAGCGCTGTATGGTCATGACGTGACCATGCAGGTCCAGGAGAAGTCGTCATGATTCAGATGCAAACAAAACTCGATGTCGCTGATAACAGCGGTGCAAAAAAAGTCCAGTGCATCAAAGTACTGGGCGGTTCACACCGTCGTTATGCAGGTATTGGTGACATCATTAAGGTCAGCGTCAAGGAAGCCATTCCACGCGGCAAGGTCAAGAAGGGTGAGGTATATGATGCCGTTGTTGTCCGCACCTGCCATGGTGTCCGTCGCCCGGATGGTTCCTTGATTCGCTTTGACAGTAACGCTGCTGTTCTGCTCAACAATCAGAAACAGCCGCTGGGAACACGTATTTTCGGACCTGTGACACGTGAACTGCGCAGTGAGCAGTTCATGAAGATTATCTCACTCGCTCCAGAAGTACTGTAAAACATTTTTAAGGTAGGCAATCATGCGTAAATTTAAAACAAATGATGATGTGATCATCATTGCCGGCAGAGATAAAGGCAAGCGTGGCAATATCATCAAGGTCCTGCCTGATGACCGACTCCTTGTCGAAAATGTCGCTATGGTCAAACGACATACCAAGCCGAACCCTAATAAAGGGATTTCGGGGGGGATTATCGAAAAGGAATCACCCATTCACATGTCTAATGTGGCTCATTTTAATCCGCAGACCAAAAAAGCGGATCGAGTTGGATTCAAGTTGCTTGAAGATGGCACTAAGGTGCGTTTCTTCAAGTCAAATGATGAAGTCCTGGACAGTTAAACAATCGGGTTATATGTGACAATGGTTAGGTTACAAGAACATTATATCGAGAAGGTTGTTCCTGGTCTGCTGGAACAGTTCAAGTACAAATCGGTCATGGAAGTGCCAAAACTTCTCAAGATCACTTTGAACATGGGGCTGGGAGAAGCTGTCGCGGACAAAAAAATCGTCGAGAATGCAACGGCAGAAATGGCAGCAATCAGTGGTCAAAAACCGGTTGTTACTTATGCACGCAAGTCAATTGCTGGCTTCAAGATTCGTGATGGCATGGCGATTGGCTGCAAGGTTACGTTACGTCGTGACCACATGTATGAATTTCTTGATCGCCTGGTTAATGTCTCGATTCCACGCATTCGTGATTTTCGCGGTCTTAATGGCAAGGCTTTTGACGGTCGTGGTAACTACAGCATGGGTGTGCGTGAGCAGATTATTTTTCCGGAAATCGAGTACGACAAAATTGATACTCTGCGCGGAATGGATATTACAATCACCACCAGTGCCAAGAATGATGAGGAAGGTCACGCGCTGTTGAAAGCGTTTAACTTCCCATTCAGAAACTGAGGAATAGGATTAATGGCTAAGACTTCGATGATCAACCGTGATCTCAAGCGGCAGCGTTTGGTTAAAAAATTTGCTGCTAAACGTGCTCAACTGAAAGCTGTTATCAACAGTCAGAGTGCAAGTGCTGAAGACAAGGATGCTGCCTGGAAGGAGTTTCACGCTCTCCCGCGTGACTCAAGCCCAAGCCGGATGCGAAATCGCTGTCGTGTCAGCGGACGTCCACACGGTTATTATCGGAAATTTGGCCTTGCGCGTAACAAGCTTCGCGAAGCAGCTATGCAGGGCTACGTGCCTGGTTTGGTAAAAGCCAGCTGGTAATCCACTTTATTTGACTGAACTAATGCGCAGTGATTGCGTTGAGACAAGGCAGACTAGAACATGAGTATGACAGACCCGATAGCTGATATGCTGACCCGTATTCGTAACGCTCAGCAGGCGAACAAGAAAGATGTCTCGATTCCGCATTCGAAGACCAAGGCAGCGATTGCCGACGTTTTGAAGAGTGAAGGCTATATCGATGCATACAGCAAAGAGGGGGACGACAAGAAGCCTGTCTTGAAAGTGACTTTACGCTACTACCAGGGGAAAGCCGTTATTAACGAGCTGCGTCGTTTTAGTCGTCCGGGACTTCGTCACTACCGTGGTAAGGCTGAAATTCCTCAGGTTATGGGCGGATTGGGCGTCGCCATTGTGTCAACGTCCCAAGGTATTATGACTGACCGTGCCGCTCGAGCAGCAGGACACGGTGGCGAAGTTATCTGCTTCGTTTCCTGATAATCCAATAAAAGAACAGAATCATGTCGAGAGTCGCAAATAAACCCGTTGTTGTTCCGAAGGGCGTCCAGGTAGTCATTGACGGAAGTCAGGTTAATGTAACCGGGCCTAAGGGAAAGCTTGCCTATTCCTTGCATCCAACAATAAAAGTTGTTGAAGATGGCAGTGAACTGCGTATTGAGATTGTCTCCAACAGCAAACAGGCGCACGCTATGTCAGGGACTACGCGGGCATTGGTCAATAATATGGTCATTGGCGTTGATCAGGGTTTTGAGAAAAAACTCACTCTGATTGGTGTTGGTTATCGTGCCCAGTCAAAGGGAAAGGTACTTAATCTTCAGCTTGGCTTTTCGCATCCTGTTGATTACGAGGTTCCTGAAGGAATCACTATCGAAACACCCAGCCAGACTGAAATTGTTGTCAAAGGTACAGACAAGCAGCAGGTGGGGCTTGTTGCCGCACAAATTCGTGCTTATCGTCCACCTGAGCCTTATAAAGGAAAAGGTGTTCGTTATGCTGATGAAAATGTGGTTCGCAAAGAAGCTAAGAAGAAGTAAGGGTGGCTATCGTGGATAAGAAACAATCTCGCCTGCGTCGAGCACGGCGTATACGTGGAAGAATCAGTACTCTGGGTGTTCATCGCTTGAGTGTCTATCGCACTTCGCAACATATTTATGCTCAGATTATCGCTCCGGAAGGAGATCGTATCATTGCCTGTGCCAATACTTTACAGGCCGACATCAAGGCTGAACTGTCAGGTCATGCAGGCAACGTCAATGCTGCTGTAATCGTTGGTAAGGCCATAGCCGTTAAAGCAAAGGCTGCTGGTTTGAGCAATGTCGCTTTTGATCGTTCCGGTTATAAATATCATGGTCGGATCAAGGCGCTTGCAGATGCTGCGCGTGAAAACGGTCTCCAATTCTGAATAAGGTGTAGAGAAAGATGGCTAGAATGAGCAACAACGAAAAGAGCGACGACCTGCAGGAAAAACTGGTCGGTATTCGCCGTGTGGCCAAAGTTGTCAAAGGTGGCCGCCAATTTGGTTTTTCTGCACTGACAGTGGTCGGTGATGGTAAAGGGCGTGTTGGCTTTGGTAGTGCCAAGGCACGCGAAGTGCCTGTTGCGATTCAGAAGGCCATGGAAAATGCTCGTCGCAATATGTGTCAGATCAATCTTAAAGGGACTACGCTTCAGTACCCGATTGAATCTCGCCATGGAGCTGCACGGGTATTCATGAAACCTGCCTCACAGGGTACGGGTATTATTGCCGGAGGCGCTATGCGTGCTGTCTTTGAGGTTGTTGGTGTCCGTGATGTACTCGCTAAATGCATCGGCTCGACAACGAATCCTATCAACATCATTCGTGCGACAATCAGTGGTCTTGAGACCATGAGCAGCCCTGAAGAGGTTGCCCGCAAACGCGGCAAGAGCGTCGAAGACATTCTGGGGTAGTTGAAAATGGCTAAAGTTAAACAACTTCGTGTGACTCTGGTACGTAGCCGGCATGGTCGCCTGGCCAGTCACAAAGCCTGTGTCAAGGGTTTGGGACTGCGGCGGATGCATCAGAGCGTCATCGTTGAAGACACTCCGTGTACTCGCGGGATGGTTAATAAGGTGGCCTATATGGTCAACTGTGAGGAAGTATGATTATGCGTCTCAATACGCTTAAACCAGCCGTCGGCGCAAAGCGTAATGCACGCCGAGTAGGTCGTGGTATTGGTTGCGGTTTTGGCAAGACCTGTGGCCGCGGCCACAAGGGCCAGCATTCACGCTCGGGTGGTTTTCACAAGGTCGGTTTCGAAGGCGGCCAGATGCCATTACAACGGCGATTGCCGAAAGTTGGTTTTAGCTCACGCAGTGCGCGCTATGTTGCCGAGGTTCGCTTGTCTGAGATTGACAAGCTGTCTGAAGAAACGGTCGATCTTGAAGCACTCAAAAATGCCAATGTCATCGCCAGGGATATCAAGACAGCGCGCGTTATCCTGTCGGGTGAAATTAGCCGCGCCGTTACTTTGACAGGGCTCGTTGTCACCAAGGGTGCCCGCGAAGCTGTTGCAACGGCAGGTGGTAAGGTCGAGGATTAAGTGGCCAAAAAACAAGACAAACACGCGTTGGCAGCCAAAATGGCTTCCAGCGGGGGACTAAGCGAACTCAAACGACGCCTCTTTTTTCTTATCGGGGCGTTGATTGTTTTTCGTATTGGTACTTTCATCCCTGTTCCCGGTATTGATCCGGGGGCACTGAGTGCTCTTTTTGAACAGCAAAAAGGCACAATTCTGGACATGTTTAACATGTTTTCCGGCGGTGCTCTGGGACGACTGTCTGTCTTTGCACTGAGTGTCATGCCTTATATTTCGGCATCAATTATTATTCAGTTATTATCTTCAGTTTATCCGCCTCTTGAGCAGATCAAGAAAGAAGGTGAGGCCGGGCGACGCAGGCTGACGCAATATACGCGTTATCTGACGGTGTTTCTGGCTGCTTTTCAGGCGCTTGGCATTGCCATCGCACTGGAAGGGCAGCGTATTGGCTCGGTGCCTGTTGTGATTGATCCAGGCTGGGTCTTTCGTCTGACAGCCGTATTGTCGCTGATGACGGGAACAATGTTCCTGATGTGGCTTGGTGAGCAGGTGACGGAACGAGGGATCGGTAACGGTATTTCGATGATCATTTTTGCCGGTATTGTCGTCGGCTTACCCGCTGCTATTGGCGGCACTCTGGAACGTGCCCGTACGGGGGAATTGCATGCCTTGATTGTGCTTTTTCTGCTCGTTCTGGCGATTGCTATTACTGCCTTTGTCGTTTTTATTGAACGCGGTCAACGACGGATCACGATTAATTATGCCAAACGACAACAAGGACGGCGTGTCTATGCCAGTCAGAGCAGTCATTTACCGCTGAAATTGAATATGGCGGGTGTTATCCCGCCAATCTTTGCCTCGTCGATCATTCTCTTTCCTTCGACAATAGGTAACTGGTTTGGCAATGCCGAAGGGATGACCTGGTTGAAGGACGTCGCTAATGCACTCTCACCCGGTCAGCCCCTGTATGTCATTTTATTTGCGGGTGCAATTGTATTTTTCTGCTTTTTCTATACAGCGCTGCAGTTCAATCCGAATGAAACAGCGGATAACTTGAAAAAATCGGGTGCCTTTATTCCAGGCGTTCGCCCAGGCAAACAGACGGCCAAGTATATTGATTCGGTGATGACGCGTTTGACGCTGGTTGGCTCGATTTATATTTCAGCCGTTTCTTTATTACCGCAGTTTTTGATTATTTATTGGAATGTACCGTTTTATTTTGGCGGTACATCATTACTGATTATTGTCGTTGTCGTTATGGATGTCATGGCCCAGATACAAGCACATATGATGTCTCATCAGTACGATGGCTTGATGAAGAAGTCGAAACTTCACCGCTAGTCAATGATGATGAATCAGATTGTTGTCGCGCAGTTCTTGCTACTGTGCGGCATGAATACATAATTTAATGCAAGAAATTTGGAGTAGATCATGAAGGTTAGAGCCTCAGTTAAGAAAATTTGTCGTCATTGCAAGGTGATTCGCCGGAAGGGTGTAATCCGGGTTATTTGCAAAGATGGACGACATAAACAGCGCCAGGGTTAAGCAGGAAACAACAACGGGCTTGATTTTTTCGGCTGTCACCGATAGAATCGCGCGTTTTCCCAGACCCGAACCGAATAGAATATCTGGAGATTGGAATGGCACGTATAGCAGGCATCAATGTCCCTGTGAATAAGCACGTCGTGATCGCACTGACGTCTATCTACGGGATTGGACCGACACGGGCACAGCAGATTTGTGTGTCGACAAAGATCGAGCCTTCGCGCAAGGTTCGCGAGCTTACGGAAGGTGAAGTTGAGTCCCTGCGTACAGAAGTAGGCAAGTTCACTATTGAAGGTGATTTGCGCCGTGAGATCTCGATGAACATCAAACGGCTGATGGATCTCGGTTGTTACCGTGGTATCCGTCATCGTCGTGGCCTTCCTCTGCGCGGGCAACGTACCAAAACGAATGCACGTACCCGTAAGGGCCCGCGCAAACCTATCAGAAAGTAACGAACGGATTGTAGTTCTATGGCTAAGCCTAATACCAAGACGCGTAAGCGAGTTAAAAAGAATATTGCCGACGGCATCGCCCATGTGCATGCATCGTTCAATAACACGATTATCACGATCAGTGACCGACAGGGAAATACCCTCGCCTGGGCATCTGCCGGTGGTTCCGGCTTTCGTGGTTCACGTAAGAGCACCCCTTTCGCTGCCCAGATTGCAGCGGAAAAGGCCGGTGACAAGGTCAAGGAGTTCGGCATGAAGAATCTTGATGTCGAAGTCAAAGGCCCAGGGCCAGGTCGTGAGTCAGCAATTCGTGCCTTGAATGCTGCTGGATTTACTATTACTAATATACTGGATGTGACGCCGATTCCGCATAACGGCTGCCGTCCACCTAAAAAACGTCGCGTTTAAGG
>JALWQD010000110.1 GCA_026994735.1 Gammaproteobacteria bacterium
GCAGCGCAACATCATTGCCAGTTATCGCGTACGCCAAATCATTAGTAAATCCCCTGCCCCAAAAGCGCTTGAGGCGCTCTATAAGCAGCAATTCAGCAAACCTGTCATCGAGTACAAATTACGCCATATTCTACTCAAAGACGAAGAAAGTGCTCGCCAGATGATCGCTCAGCTTGACCTCGGCGAATCATTCACGGATCTTGCCAACAAACATTCCAAGGACACATCGGCAAGTAATGGCGGCGAGCTGGCCTGGATAACCGCAGACCAGATGCCGAAGGCCTTCCAGCAGGCAATTCAGGATCTGCAAACAGGCGAATACACGGGCAGCCCGGTCAAGTCTTCCTATGGCTGGCATATTATCCAGCTCGATCGCACACGCAAGGTAACACCGCCGCCTTTTGAAAAAGTCCATGACGAATTATTGACACAATGGCAACAACAAACTCTGAGCCATTTTTTGAACAACCTGCGCGAAAACGCCAAGGTCGAGCTACAGAAGTAAAAACAGAAACGACCCGCATATAACGTCTGAACCACTCAAATCATCAGATCAGCCGCCCTCACTGCCAGCGGCGGCAAATCAGTCGATTGCCCCAACTGATGCGCAACAAGAGCCCGTTTAACCGGCTGGCAACGATTGCCAAAATCAAGTCCGGCACTGCGTAGCCAGGCAATCGGTGCGGGCACATCAGCAAACAGACGCTTGAAGCCCTCCATCATGGCCATCATCCGCAACACATCCCCCTGACGCCAGCGTTCATACCGGCGCAGTTGCTCCCGACTGGCCCAATCACAGCCATCGGCACAGGCGCTGATAATAACTTCGGCCAGCACCGCAGCATCGATAATCCCCAGGTTTGCCCCCTGTCCCGCCAGGGGGTGTATCGTGTGCGCAGCATCGCCAATAAGCGCCAGCCCCTCTTCAACATAGTGGCTTGCCTGCTGTAACTGCAAGGGAAAAGAGGCTCGCTCACCGACAGCAACAATCTCGCCCAAACGTCCTTCTGCAGCCTCGGCAAGATAATGGCAGAATAATTCCGCCTCCATGTTCAGCAAGCGTTCTGCTTCCTCCGGTGTCGTTGTCCAGACGATCGAACAACGGCCATCACGCAATGGCAGAAATGCCAAGGGGCCTTGAGGATGAAAACACTGCCAGGCAGTCTCTTGGTGAGACAAGGATGTTTCAACAACAGCAACAATAGCGCGTTGACCATAGGACCAGCCACGCACACCAATACCGGTCAATTGGCGGATCCGCGAGCGTCCGCCATCGGCAGCAACAACAAGGCGACCATGCAGGACAACACCATCATCAAGTGTAATCCGTGCGCGCGAGTCATCGTTGAAAGTCAGCGCCTGCACACAAACCGGACTGATCAATTCCACTTGTCCAGCCGCCAGCAGACAATCCACCAGTGCCGCCTGAACAACCCTGTTTTCAATAATATGGCCAAGATAGGGGGCAGCATGATCGGCACTGTCAAAATGGATATCGCCACCGCCGAGCGCATCCCAGACAAACATTTCACGAAAGGGGCTGACGCCTCTCTGCGCCATCCCCGGCCAGGCACCCAGGCGACGAAAGACACGTTCAGCCGCGGGGGTAATCGCCGACACACGCAAATCTACAGGGGCATCTTCCGGCCAGCTCGGTGGCTGTGCCAGAGCATCGACTATCGCGACCGATAATGATGTCTCTGCCAGGGCACAGGCAAGGGTTGCGCCAACCATGCCACTACCGATGATGACAATATCATAGTGCCCTACATTGCCGCTGCGACTCATAACGGCAACCCGCAAGCCAGCTTTGGCTGGCGACCGGCAAGCCCCATCATTTGTTCCATAAAGTGATATTTGACCGCTGGCATCATATCGAAAGCCAGCATGCCATGGTTGCGCAACCAAGCCAGAGCACGGTTATTATTGGCAAACAATCCGACCAGGGTATCGGTCATCCAGATGACCCGCTGCTGATCACCTTCCCGCCAACGGGCATATTCGCCGAGGAGTGCTGCCGCACCAGGATCCCGACCATCACTCGCCGCCGTAACGAGACATTCGGCCAAGGCAGCAACATCGCGCAGACCAAGATTAAAACCCT
Organism: Gammaproteobacteria bacterium; assembly: GCA_026994735.1. Taxonomy (GTDB): domain Bacteria; phylum Pseudomonadota; class Gammaproteobacteria; order SZUA-140; family SZUA-140; genus RI-283. Next base: position 2,105 of record JALWQD010000110.1, read on the forward strand.
GCCCAGCCACAGGGTGAAGACTGTGAGCGGCATTGCCGATCAAGGCCAGGCGGGTAGCCGTCAATTGTTCGCTGTAAACCAGGGACAAGGGATAGGCAGCTCGGCTACCCAGACGACGAATACGACCAAGACGATGGCCAAAATCCTGCTCCAGGGCAGCAATAAACGAACGATCATCGGCTGCCAGCAAGGACTGCGCATGTTCGCTGTGGCGCGTCCAGACCAGTGAACAGCGGCCTTCTGTCATCGGCAACATCGCCAATGGCCCTTGGGCAGTAAAACGCTCGAAAGCAAGCCCCTCATGAGCTCTTTCGGTACTAACATTGGCGATGATCGCCGTCTGACCATAATCATGCCGTATTGCCGGAATAGCAGCCAGTTGGCGAACACGCGACTGAGCACCATCGGCACCAACCAGTAAGCGGGCACGTAAACGTCGCAGGCCAGCGATCGTTTCAACATCCACTTCCACACCATCCTCTGACAACGTCAGCGCTTGCAAACTGGCCGGGGCAATCATTTTCACCGTTGCCGAGCACCCCAGGCGGTCGAACAGGACACGGCCAAGATCACGATTGGCAACGACATAACCGAGAGCATCTCTTCGTCGTTCCCGGCAGTCCATGCGCAAGGCTCCCCAATGCCCCTGGTCGGAAACATGGATACGGTGAATAGGTGCAACATGATCAGCCAGGGCATTCCACAAACCCATCGCCGCCAGAATACGCCGGCTACCGTAGGCAAGAGCAACACTGCGCTCATCATAACTGGGCTGGTCCGGTTGACCATAAGGAACAGCCTCAACAATAGCGATTCGCAGCGCTGTTGATTGCAAGGCCACAGCGAGACTGGCACCGACCATACCGCCGCCAATAATCAGTAAATCAAAATCATTTCCGGCAGACATTAATGGCTACCTGCTGTTGACATCATCGCTTCAATGTCAGCGACGTTTTTAACCGCTGCCGCCGTCAGTATTTCGTGCCCCTTGGCCGTCACCAGCACATCATCCTCGATGCGCACACCAATTCCCCACCAGCGACGCGCAACCCCTTTCGTACCCGCAGCAATATAGATTCCCGGCTCGACGGTCAGCACCATTCCCGCTTCCAGAGGACGCCACGAGCCGGCAACTTTATAAGCGCCGACATCATGAACATCCAAGCCCAGCCAATGTCCTGTCTTATGCATAAAAAACGGCTTATAGGCCTCATCCCGGATGAGCTTTGCCGGCTCCCCCTTGAGAATACCCAAAGCACACAAACCACGGGTAATGACACGTACGGCAGCCCGGTGCGGCGCGTCCCAGCGTCGCCCCGGACGGACCTCACGAATGGCTGCCTGCTGTGCCGCCAGAACCAACTCATAAATCGCCCGCTGGGGCGCTGTAAAGCAGCCATTAACAGGTATTGTACGGGTAATATCAGCCGCATAACCCGCATATTCAGCACCGGCATCGACCAGCAGTAAATCCCCGTCATTGAGGCGTGCATTATTCTCTGTGTAATGCAGAATACAGGCATTCTCACCCCCGGCAACAATTGAGGGATAGGCCGGACTGCGGCAACCTGCGCGCATAAACTCATGCATCAGCTCGGCCTCGAGGACATATTCCTTCAGTCCTGGCCGGCAATGACGCATCAAGCGATGGTGGGCGGACACCGACACTCTGGCCGCTTCTTTCAGCGCTGCAATCTCGCTGCGATCCTTACGCAAACGACGCTCATGCAACAGGTCATCGAGCGCAAACAGCTCAACAGGCGCAGCGACACCGGCACGCGCTTGTTGGCGCAAGCGCCTCAGGGCTGACAGTAATCGATGGTCAAAGGCCTCATCGCTACCACTGGCAGCATAGACTCGACGGCGTCCAGCCAACAATTCCGGCAAGCATTGATCAAAATCATCAATCGGGTAGGCAACGTCGGCAAGATACTCCCGGCATGCGCCTTCAAGTCCGGCACGACGACCATTCCAGATCTCTTTCCCAATATCACGGGGACGACAGAAGAGAACATATTCACCCTCTCGCCGTCCCGGTAACAAGACAAGAATGGCTTCCGGCTCCTGAAAACCGCTGAGGTAGAGAAAATCACTATCGGCCCGAAAAGGATATTCAACATCATTGTTTCGCCTGCTGACCGTCGCCGTTGGCAGAATTAACAGGCTGTCTCGCGGCAATGATTTGATCATTTGTCGCCGCCGACGTTGATAGACTGATTGTTTGATCACATCCTTCTCCCGCGTCATCAACGGCAACACCCTAGTGCAATACCGGCGGTTCAGCATCCGCCGGCAGATTGCGCCTGCCTTGTAATTCCTCGTAGATGAAGATCACCCCTAAACGGATATACTCGACGAGCTCCATACAAGCACGTTCATCTTCTTCCTCACCTTGCTCTTCGTAGATCTCAGCGCGCGAAATTTCTGTCAGGTCATGCAATAACTCGCCGACCTCACTGGAATAATTTGAACTGACATCCAGCCCGCCGGCAGCGATGCCATAAAGAAAACCGCGACACCATTCGGCCAGCGCCTGGATCCTTTCGGATAAATCACTGTCATCATCAGGCAACAGCGGCGCAAACGTAAAATCAAGTTCAAGAAATTGCTGTTCTGTTTCCCGGTAAAGAGACGCCAGCATTTCGAGATCACCCTGCTGCAAATCCGCCTCATTAACCCCGGCATAGCCATCCCCTGCTTCCAGCACACGCGTTAACCAGCCATTCCCCAAGCGTTGCCCGCCCTGCGCACAAAGGAGGCCACAGAGAATGCCATGGCACTCTGAGGCACCGCCTTCTGTACCCAAGCGCAGGAGGACTTCCCGCAGCGCCAAATATTCCATATTGTCATCCTTATCCAGCTTCTGTCACAAGACAAGCCACACTGCGGCCATCCTCGCCGGGAAAATTGTCTGCGTAACAATTGATACCCTTTATAGTACTCGATTTACCGACTTTAGGCAGCGACAACAGGAATGACCAGGACGCATCAAGCAGGAGAGATTATTTGCGAGAGCATTGACCCTCTGACGGTCGCGTTCTATATTGGCGTCCATGCAGAATACTCCAGACCAGCGTCGCGGCACGGATAATCTCGACAGCTTTATTGATACATTTGAAAAACTCATCAGCCTTTGCGCCAGCCTGCGTGAAGAAAACAGCCAGCTGCGTCAGCAATGCCAGCGTCTAAATGGGGAAAAAGGACAGCTCGCCCAGGTCAATGAGCGCTCCCGCCACCAGCTGGAAGCGACCATTGCCCGCCTCAAAGACCTCGAGGAAGAACTGTGAATGCCCCCCAACCCGTACCGATCACGATCAGCATCCTCGATAAGGAATTTCGTATTGCCTGCCCTCCTGACGAAAAGGAAGCGCTCATTGCATCGGCACATTACCTTGACCGCAAGATGCGAGAAGTACGCAACTCCGGCAAGGTTGTCGGTATCGATCGCATCTCCGTCATGTCTGCCCTCAATATCACCCACGAACTATTACAGGCCCGCCGTGAACAGAGCAATGACCCTGGCCCGCGCCTGAAAGCCTTGCAGCAAGCGGCTGAAGAAGAACTGAGCAAGAGCCGCCAAATCGAGTTATAATGAACACCGGGCAGCAACAAAAGGCCCCAACAGGTTATGGCACTCTCTGTGGCGCTCGTGAGTCAAGCAAAGTTACTCTTGAGCCTATTTTTCCGCCCCGGGAACAAAGTGCTGGTGTCAATGTGCATACCCACCCCGTGTGGGCAGCCTTCAACACCACCGGTGTCCCCACCTGAACCACTGGTTCAAGGGCATGTGTTGACCACGACACCTATGGAGAGTGTCTCTTTTTTACAGCCAACCACGGCCAGGCCATGACTGCGGCCAGCGAGAAACCGTTTGACTTCCCGCAAATACGCTGCCAACTGCGCGCACGACGCCGGCAACTCACGCTCTTTGAGCAGCAACAGCGCGCACAATTAATCTGCCAGAAAATTATCCGCTCAGCAGCCTTTCACAGCAGCCGGCGTATCGCTGTCTATCATGCCGGTGATGGTGAAGTCAGTCTCGACACCCTCATCGACAGCGCCTGGCAACGGCGCAAGCAATGCTTTCTTCCCGTCCTCGACAAAATTATCCAGCGGCGCCTCTTTTTTGCCCCTTTTATTTCCGGACAGCCACTGCGAACAAACCGTTATGGCATCCCTGAGCCCGCCATTTCGGCGCAGCAACGACTGCGCTCGGGCCAGCTCGATCTGATCCTGCTGCCACTCGTCGGTTTTGACCTGCAGGGCAACCGTATCGGCATGGGTGGTGGCTACTATGACTACACCCTCGCTTACCGACGCCAGCGGAACCACGGTGCGCGACCACAATTGATGGGCATCGCCTATGACTTTCAGCGCCTTGAGCAGATCCCCAGACGCCGCTGGGACGTCCCCTTGCAATACATTGCCTGCGATCAGGGCATCTACCATTGCGGCCGTCGGCAATGGATAAGATAAACTAGCGACTGGGCTAACAACAGGACGATCATCAGATGACAAAACCCGCTTATTGGCTCATGAAATCCGAACCAAACACCTACGGCATTGATGACCTCGCCCGCGATGCTGTTGAACCCTGGGATGGTATCCGTAATTACCAGGCAAGAAATTTCATGCGTGATGGCATGAAGTGCGGTGACCTGGCTTTTTTCTATCACTCAAACTGCACCGTCCCCGGAATCGTCGGCATCCTTGAAATCGTCCGTGAAGCCTACCCCGATCACACCGCCTGGGATCCGGAAAGTCATTACTACGACCCTCGCAGCAGTGCTGACAAACCGCGCTGGCTGATGGTTGATGTCGGTTATAAAAAGACATTTCCGAAAATCATATCGCTGGCAGAATTGCGCCAGCATGAAGCCCTCGCCGAAATGCGCATTCTGCAAAAAGGCAACCGCTTGTCAATTACCCCGGTTAGTCGGGAAGAGTGGGATTACATCTGTAAACTAGCTGAGAGTTAGTGTTTTATAGGGATTTTCGTTCACAATAAACAGAGCGATAATGTCATGGCATGACGCATGGTGAGAAGACAATGAACGGTTACTTTTCAGGCTGCCCCACTTGCTTCCACTACTTCCCGGGAGGGAATAACCGTAGAGATGACGTTAACGACCAGCCCAATCAAGCCACCGAATACAAAACGCCCCCAAAACCATCCATCACGTGATTTGGTCAGCAAGGAAACGAACGGGAAAATGAATTCTTGGTGGCGTTGATAACAATATTCTGCGAGTCATTTGCCTGACTGGCAAACCCCGGTCTTTCGGGTTACTTTCTCCGCATTAAAAGGCTGGACTGCTTGCAAGACAGGCT
>JALWQD010000111.1 GCA_026994735.1 Gammaproteobacteria bacterium
CGTACAGGATCGCTGCTTCGGTGTCATCTGGATTATCCAGCTTTAACGGTTCTACCAAGGCCAGAGCATCATCTGTTTTCCCGGACAATAATGTCAAACGGGCAACCTTGAGTGTCGCCTCACGATAACCGGGGGCAAGCTCCATTGCAGCACGATACTGTGCATACGCCTGCTGCCAGTCTTGTTCTTTCTCGGCAATCTTGCCAAGAAGAAGGTGGGCTTCGGCTACTTTTGGATTAATTTGTAAGGCATTCTTCAATTCAAGGCGGGCTTTGACAAAATTACCCTGAAGAAACAGCTCCCGGCCATGCTCAAGGTAAGCCGTCATCCTGCCCTCGCCTTTCGAACAAGCCGGCAAGCCAAAGAGAAGGCCAATACTGAAGGCAAGCGCAAGGCAAAGAGGCACGCGCCTGACTTTTTTTATTTTTTGCCAAAAATACATTGATTGGTTCTCTATGAGGTTTCAAGCGGCGTTGGGAAAAAGCCACCCCGTTGTTTATCCTGGGCCACTTGCTCAACCATTTCACCGCTGACTTCTGAAAAGCCATCAGCAAAAGCATAGACCAGAGCAGTATCACAAAGGAGATTGATCAAGCGTGGTATTCCCTGCGCATGATAGTGCACACGATGGCAGGCAACAGCAGTAAAAATTCCCGGGCGAGCACCTGCAATCTGCAAGCGATGCTCAATATAGGCAGCCGTATCATCACGACTCAGTGGTTCAAGGTGAAAATCCACCGCAATGCGTTGTGCAAACTGAATGAGCTCTGGCTGCCTCAGAGCCTCACGCAACTCGGGCTGACCGACGAGTATTAACTGTAACACCTGATCTTTATCCGCATTAATGTTTGACAACATGCGCAATTCTTCAAGTGTCTCAGCATCAAGGTTTTGTGCTTCATCGACAATCAGGACGGTGCGTTGCCCACGGCCATATTCAGTAATGATATGGTCAATAAATATTTTATAGAGACTTGCCTTATCCTTACTGATTGATTCAAGCCCAAAGGCGACTAATACCCATTGCAACAGCTCGCCGAAGGATCGATGAGTATTTGAAATCAAACCTACCGTTACATTTTCCTCCATATCGGCAAGTAACTTGCGAATCAAGGTGGTCTTACCCGAACCAATTTCGCCGGTAATGACGCTGATGGTCGCCTGATTCATCAGGCCATATTCAAGCATCATCAAGGCCATGCGGTGCTTGCGACTGGGATAGAGGAAAGAAGGATCAGGCAGCAACGAAAAAGGCTTTTCTTTCAGTTCAAAAAAGGTTTGATACATGAGTCATAGTCTGTTTTAAGCGCAGCAAGCTGCTTGAATTCTCATGAAGACTTACCCGAGGGTAAGGCTATTCCGTTGTCTTATTGAGAACTGACCCGAGGAAATGGGTAGAGTCCTGAAGAAGCGCTACTGCTTGTTTAAAATCTTCCTGATCGGTATTACCTTCTTCAACCACCAGTAATGAGGCATCGACATAGGGCGCAAAAGCCAGCACATCATCAGCCTTTAACACCGGCGGCAAGTCAAAGATCACCATCCGTGAAGGATAGCGATGCTTAAGCTCCTCAACAAGGCCGGTCATCAGTGGCGATGCCAGCATTTCTGATGCATTAGCCAGCCCTCCCCGCCCCGGAAAAACAACAAAACGTTCAATGCCAGGGTTGACCAGAATATCCGGTATTGCCGCATTCCCGGAAAGATAATCACTGAGTCCCTGTTCGGGTTGAAAACCAAAAAACTCATGTAATCGGGGTTGATGGAGATTGGCATCAACAAGCAAGACGGTGCCTGTCAATTCACGCGCCATACTGATAGCGAGATTGATGGCTGTCAGACTTTTCCCTTCCCCCTGCCCGGGACTGGTGATTGCCAGAACATTTTCATCCTTTTTCTGCATTTCACGTAATACACGGGTACGTAGCATATTATAAGCGTTAAAAAAATCACCCTGTGCATCAAGAGCACTGATAACCCGGTGTTGACGTAAATGTTGCTGCCTGGGTTCGAAACAGAGTGTGCGCGTATATTCAATGGTTCGGGTCATATCACTCGGGACAGCTGCCGGATTATTGATCACAGCCTGGCCGGAACGATAGTTCCCAACCTGACGTTGCTGACGCGCCTTATCCAGAGCCTTTTTTATTCTTTCCACGCCGTTCTCCCTAAATTCTTGACAGCTAACAGCAATAACACATTGACCGGCGATACATTAATTTTCTGCCGGCATTCAAAAATGCTGTCATTACTAAGCAACAAGCTATTATCCCAAACCAAGCCGACGCATGAGCACAAACCAGATAACGTCCAGTGGTTTCCAGTAATTATGGATGAGCGCTAAAATCACGGCCAGTAATAAAACAGCGACGGCAAATAACCATAATTTTCCGGCCTTTTCAGCACGCAATTCATCCGCTGTCGAAAGATATGGAATACTGACGAGAACTGACTGCCCGCTGATTTTTTCGAGCATTTTTCGACCACGCACAGTACTATCAAGACCTTCGGCAATGATGCCATAGCCGAACCCGCCACCGAGGGAAAGCACCAGCCCAAGAAAGAGCAAGGCAATACGGTTGGGTTTGATAGGCACTTCTGGCAACAGTGGTGGTTCGACCATGCTGAAGCGCTCGCCCTTGCGTTCGTTTTCCAGTTCCTGAGCAATCTTTGCCTGCATCTGCTTCTCGCGTGCCTCCTGGTAACTACGCAGGACATTCTCACGTTCACGCGTCAGATCCTGATATTCGCGCTCTACTTCCGGGGTATGCACCAGGCGAGTTTCGTAATCAACCATCTTCGCCCGGACCTGTTTACGTTGTTCAATCAAAGCCTTGATTTTCAGTCTCGCCGTTTCAAGCTGGGACTGTAAATTGACATAGGCAGGATTTGTCGCCGGTAAAGCCAGGTCCTCATTGCCAAGCTCTAAATGTGCGCCACTTTCTCCCAGACGAGCAATCTGTTTGCGTAAACGCTTGACATCAGGGTGCTGATCCGAATAGCGTTCCCTGGCAATTGCAAGGTCGGTCTGGAGACGCTGTAATTCATCCGATGATGTACTCGCAGGCCTGACGGCAATACCCAGCTCTTTACGTATCCCATTAATTTCATTCTTTAGTTTTATTACATCGGGATGATCCTCGGCATAACTTGCCTGCTTCCCGAGCAAACGGAGTTCGAGAATGCGCAGACGTGCGCCCGGATCAACCACCGACTCGAGCGAATTTGCCGAGGCCACCATCGTCGGATCAAGTTGTGCCAATTGCCCCTGGAGATAGATAGCCCGCTCTTCCTGCAATGACAGTTGCGTGTCAATATTCTGCAAGTCGCGTTCACTGCGATCGAGCATTTGCATATTGAGGTTCATCAATTCAGGCAAACGGCCAATATTCTTTTCCTTGAATGTGGCCAGACGTGATTCAAGATCTGTCAGTTGCCGATGTAACTTGTTGGCATCATCAGAAAGAAAGTCGGAAGCCTCTTCGACCTTGCGTCGACGATTACGAATATTTTCGGTCAGATAGAGTGACACCAATTCATTGGTTACTCTTTGGGCAGCCTGCGGATGCTCATTATCATAGGAAAGCGAGAAGGCAATCGTTGCCTGTGTTGGCCGTCCGCTGCGCGGATCAATGACATCAGCACTGACCATTTCCATGGTGATATCAGCGCGCATTTCATCGAGCACCTGTTCTGGCGTCATCGTCCTGCGCTCATCATGATAGAGATCGAACTTATCAATAATGGTATTCAGGTTTGCACGCGTCATCACCTTTTGACTGATCACCTGGATACGTTGATCGGCAAAGCTGGTAATCGTTGAACGCACCAGGTCAGCGGGAATATCCTGTTCTTCTATCAGGATAGTCGCCGCTGATCGATAGACGGGCGGGAGACCAAATGCCAGAGCGACAGATATCAGCATGATCAGGCTGCTAATCATCAACACACGCCCTTTTCGACGTTTCAACGCGGTCAACAAATCCGCTATTGAAGATTGCTCAGAGATCACTGACTGTGATGAATAACTGGACATGAAATTCCCCAACTCCCGCGGAAATGTGCTTTCTTTACCGACAATCACCCGACAATCGATACCTTGAAATAGGCGCACGGATTTTAGCATAATCCGGCCACCACGACCTGATCATAGTTTGAAAAGCAAGACTGCCAGCGAAGAACTAACGGTCTTGCCGCTGATAATAGAGCACCAGGCCCAGCGCTCTGGAAATTGCCCCCTCAGCAAATGCATCATACTTTTGCCGCATATAGGTAAAATATCCGCGCAAGCGCCAGGAGCGAGTAAAACGCCAGGCAATGCTAGGCGAAAAACGGTAAAACTGCCGATCCAGGCGAGAGTTTAACAAATTGCTGGCGAGGTCCTCCCGGCGCATGAATGTCATATCCAGACGCAGAGAAAGATGAGCTGACAATCTGTGCTTGTAAAAGCCATCGATACGATCACTGCTTTGCAGTCTGCCGGCGCTACCGGGATCCAATGAACGCGTATATTTCAACTGGCTATCAGCATGGACAAAATGTCGCTGCCACTGAAAAGCCAGCAGCCCCCCTGTCTGCCGTTCACTCAGCTCGGGCAGAGCAATGCCTTGCCTGGCTGTCGTCGTACTTTGACGTAAACCCAATGCCAGAGAAAACTCGCTTAAGGCCGAGAAATCGCGTATCTGTGTCACCAAAACACTCAGATCATCAGCCTTGATCTGTCCATCATCCGTTTCATAACTCAAGGCGGAGAGTGTCAAGCGACTGCGATCACGTCGCCCCCAGTCATGGGAAAGGTTCACATTGCCCTGAAGCAGGCGATAATCGAGTAACCCCGTCGTCGAGGAATTACCCTGATAGGAAACAATCATGTAATCGATATCAGCAGCCAGGCGTGTCTTTCTCGACAACTGACGCTGCCATCCCGGGTTAATCTGACGCTGATAACGGTGCAGACTCAGCTGCGTCAAGCCTGATGTTAATAACTCACTTTCAAGTGTCGAACGTTGTTCAAGCTTGGAGGTCAACCACCATTGATCCTCTCCCCACTGGCGCTGTGCATTCACAACCCATGACCAATTATCGCTGTCCAGGCGATCATTACCGCTATAGATTCTCTTTTCATAACCCAGCCGGCTATCTGCATGCCAGTTTGACCGTCTGGCATAGAGATTGATCGCCGGAGAAAACAGCTGCAGGAAATGCCCCTCACCAGCACCACGAAGCAGGCCAACATTACTGTTGTACTCTTCACGTAGCAGTAGCGACGGCGTCATGCCAAAATCAGTCGCCAGCACAGGCAGAGCGCCTATCAGTAGCAGCAGGAAAATCAAGCCATGCCACGCGTACCGGCTCCCCCTTGTTACTGACACAGTCGCCCAGCGCAACATTTTACATCCAGGAGTCAACATCAAGGAATAACGATAACGTCACCATTTTTCAACAGGATATTCTGTTTCAGCATCTTCCCCCTGGCAACGGCATCATAGTCGAAAGCAATGGCCTGTTGCTGCCCATTTGTCCGGCGCAGGATATGAATGCCATCACGATCGGCAAAAGCTGTCAAACCACCCGCCAGGCTCAAAGCCTGCATCACATCAATATACTGGCCCGACATAAATAAACCCGGCTTGTTTACCTCGCCGATAACAAACACCTTATTACCACCGACCTTAACCAGAGAAACAGAAACCACCGGATCAGGAATATAGCGTGTCAAACGCCGAGCCAACTCGGCGCGAATCTGTTCAATCGTCTTGCCACTGGCCATCAGTTCACCAATCAAAGGAAAATTAAGACGACCATCCGGACGCACCAGCACTTCGGCCTGAAGGTCTTCTTCCTTCCAGACAGAAATGAGCAGAACATCTTCTGCAGCAAGGCGGTAGTCAGACGATACGGCAGGCGCCGGAATCGTTGCCGCAGCCGCCTGGACAGTAGAAATACTGCCGAAAAAACACAATATACTGCTAAAAACCAGAATAAACCTCTTCATGATCATCCTCTAAGGTCTGGCGTGATTATCGCAAGAAAAATCGCCTTGTGTGATAGGGCTTTAGAATCCGGCTGTTATCCCCCCGGACCGGCCAAAGGAGTAATTCTACACTGACTTCCGAGCCAACGCTGAAAAACCCGCCGTTAAATAATGCCACAGGGCTTCTATGGTCGTTTTTCCACCAAGATCAGGAAAACCCTCCCCGGATCCCCGCAAGCGTTAGCGAGAGAATTGCTCCCCATTGCAATATTTTCCAACCTCTGCGGTCACCATGGAGAACAAATTCAAGCACATAGAATAGAATTATGGCCCTCGGGATACCCGTCGTCAACGCACCATTGATAGCGCCAATATCCGGTACAGCGGGTACGAGTACAGCGATAAATATAATTAAAAAGTCCATCGGCGTAACACGAAAGTCATTGCCGCGAGTGAGGCGAATGCCCATCAAAACACCTATGGCAAGTAAAAAGAAGACAATATGGCTGGCAGTACCCACAGCGGCAGAACTGCCAGCAAGAAGATAAACAGAAAAAACAGCCGTCACATAAATAACCAATTGAATCAGGCGTAACTGCATCTTCTTAACAACGATCAAAAAGAGGCTGGCCAGGGCGGTAACGAGAGAGGCGACGGCAATATCACTGGGCACATCGTCAACAGCGACAACAACACCCATGAAAAGACTCACCGTTAACAATTGTAATGATAGTGTGATAACACGAGGCACAATGCCTGTCCGGCGCAGGCTTGCGACCTGCCGTTTTAACAATGATTCACGCAGCGGCTGTGTGCTGGCAAGAGGCCATTGATAACGCCCAACAAGATAAAAAAACCCGAGAACAAGTGCGCAAAATGTCGCATAAATAGCCAGCAGCAGAGCATCCGTTTGGTAACGTAGTAAATACCCAATACTGACCAACAAAGCCTGGGCACAATAGATAATCAGTACGGCTTCATAGTGATCAAGCCCTAGCTTCAATAATTTGTGATGGATATGATTCTTGTCGGCGGCAAATAAGGGACGCCGCTCGAACAATCGCTGCATCATCACCGTCAATGTGTCAATAATTGGCATGCCAAGAAGAAAGATAACGACAACGGGACTGATCGCCGCATGAACTTCCTGACTCAGCACAATCACCAAGAAGCCGATGGAAAAGCCGATAAACTGGCTGCCGCCATCGCCCATAAAGATCCGTGCGGGATAGGTGTTGTAACGCAAAAAGCCGAGAATCGCCCCGGCCAGAGAAAGACTGACAACCACCAGCTCTTGTCCGTTCGCAAGATAAGCTAACAGAGCGACGGCAACCAGGCTCAGCAGCACCTGCCCTCCCGCCAGCCCATCAAGCCCATCGGCCAGATTGATTGCATTGGTAACACCAATCAGGGCGAGAATAGTGAAGGGAATTGACAGATAAGCAGGCACTT
>JALWQD010000112.1 GCA_026994735.1 Gammaproteobacteria bacterium
CGTAAAACAGCCCCCACCGCTCCGCCCATGGCGATTGCCAGTAACATCGGCTAACTCCCTGATGTTGTTGAAGGGTGATTATCCTGGCGCTCCAGCCAGTCCTTATCCTGAGCCTGCAGACGGGCAAGCTTATCGGCAATCTTGATCTCCAGACCGCGGTCAACGGGAAAATAATAACGCCGTCCGCGCAAAGTATCCGGCAAATATTGTTCGCCCGCGGCATAGCCACCTGGCTCATCATGAGCGTAGCGATAATTTTTCCCGTAACCCAGGTTTTTCATGAGTGCTGTCGGCGCATTCCGCAAATGAACCGGTACCTCGGCGGAGCCACCTTTGCGGACTTCCGCCATTACTGCTTTAAAGGCGCTATAGACAGCGTTACTCTTCGCCGCACAGGCCAGATAAGTCACTGCTTGAGCAAGCGCCAGGTCTCCTTCAGGGCTTCCCAGCCTCTCGGCTGCATCCCAGGCCTCAAGGGCGATTGTTAATGCCCGTGGATCAGCATTACCGATATCCTCACTGGCCATTCTGACGATACGGCGAGCGAGATACAGCGGCTCACAACCGCCATCGAGCATGCGTGCCAGCCAATACAACGCGCCATCCGGAGACGATCCACGAATGGATTTATGCAGCGCCGAAATCTGATCGTAAAAATGCTCGCCCCCTTTATCGAAATGACGCGGAGATGTGCTCAATATCTCGTCCACCTGCTGCATTGAAATAGCGGCAGCATCAGTGATATTTTCGAGCAATATCTCGAGCAGGTTCAACGCACGTCGAGCATCACCATCAGCAACCAAAGCAATCCTTTCTAGCGTCCCTGGCGGGAGCTTGCCGGGCGCTTCTTTGACGGTCTGATCCTGCAGGGCGCGCTGCAGCAGGAGCGCGATAGCATCCACATCAAGCGTCTTCAAAACATAGACACGGGCACGAGAAAGGAGGGCACTGTTTAATTCAAAAGAAGGGTTTTCTGTTGTCGCACCGATAAAAATGCATGTGCCATCTTCGATATGCGGTAGCAGGGCATCCTGTTGGGCTTTATTAAAACGATGCACTTCATCAATAAACAAGATCGTATCGCGATTAGAGTGCAAACGTTCCTGACGTGCTTTTTCAATCGCCGCACGAATATCTTTCACGCCAGCCAGCACAGCTGAGAGAGCAATAAACTGTGCCTCGGCACTCTTGGCTAACAGACGTGCCATCGTCGTTTTGCCCGTCCCCGGTGCACCCCAAAGAATCAGCGAATGCAAACGACCACTCTTTAAGGCGTGCGACAATGGTTTGCCGTCGCCAAGCAAATGCCCCTGACCGACAATATCCTCAGCGGCATTTGGCCGCATCCGCTCTGCCAGCGGCGGCAGGTTATGCATAGCCATCATTATTATTGGCCGGTTTCATCGATAATGTCACTGCCTGCTGGTGGGACAAACTTGAAAACGACATCAGCAATCGGAAGATTCTTTTTCAGTTTGCTAAACCTTATTTCAGTAGCATTTCCCAACATGTCAAAAATAACCATCGCCACCAGCTGATGAGCGTATAATGCAATACGAATTTTTTCAAACTCCTGGTTTTCACCCTGGTTGCGCGGTAGCAACTCATACCAATCCTCCCCGGATGGCAGGGGTGGCAGCGCTGCAATCGAGAATAACTCTGCCAACGGTTTGCTCGTCGTTAACAGAGCGGCAGGGCCGGAAGATACCATGGCCGATGACATTGGCTTGATGGAAACCTGATCGAGGTCAGCATCATAAAGCCAAAGTCGATGACCATCCGTAATGATTGTTTGTGCATACGGTGTTTGATACTGCCAACGGAAGTGATCCGGACGTCGCAATTGAAACTCGCCCTGAAGGCGGGGCTGGTCAGAACCCGATAATGACTGCTGGACAAACTTACCCTGGAGACTCTGCAATCCGGAAAAGAAGTCCTCGAGAGTTGATGCCGACAAGCTTTGGCTGAAGAAAAGCAACGACAGTGTGGCCATGGCGGTATATTGCTGGCTAACCTTGTCGGCAAAAAAACCGAATAACCTCTCTATCATGAGTATATTTTTCCCGAATTATTGAGGCGGTGGGGGCGGTGCCAGCACTTCACGGCTGCCATTTGATTCCAGTGGTCCAACGACACCGGCACGCTCCATCTCCTCGACCATTCTTGCGGCCCGGTTATAGCCAATTTTGAGGCGTCGCTGAACACCGGAAATCGATGCCCTGCGGGTCTCGGTGACAATGCGCACAGCCTGATCATAAAGGGCATCCTGCTCGCCATCGCCTGTCTCACCCGGCAACAACACGGCACCTTCCTCTTCCTGCCCCTTAAGGACTTCTTCGACATAATCAGGCTCACCGGCACTGCGCAGGAATTCAACAACATGATGCACCTCATGGTCATCAACAAAAGCACCATGAATCCGTGTTGGCACGCTTGTCCCCGGTGGCAGATAGAGCATGTCACCATGTCCGAGCAGTTGCTCGGCACCCATTTGATCAAGAATTGTTCTCGAATCAATGCGCGAAGAAACCTGAAAGGCAATGCGGGTCGGAATATTGGCCTTAATCAAACCAGTGATAACATCGACAGATGGTCGTTGTGTCGCCAGAATCAGATGGATTCCTGAAGCACGTGCTTTTTGCGCCAGGCGGGCAATCAATTGCTCAACCTTCTTGCCAACGATCATCATCATATCAGCAAGCTCGTCGATGACGACGACAATCAACGGCAGGTGTTCAAGATAAACCGGCTCTGCGCCTTCAAGCGGGGGCGCACGCATGGGATCGATAATGGGTTTCCCGGCCTTGATAGCATCGGCGACCTTGCGATTGTAGTTGTTGATATTGCGAACACCCAGAGCCGACATCAGTGCATAGCGTCGCTCCATCTCGGCAACACACCAACGGAGAGCATTGGCGGCTTCTTTCATATCAGTAACAACAGGTGCAAGAAGATGGGGGATGCGTTCATAGATCGATAATTCAAGCATCTTCGGATCGATCATTATCAGACGCAAATCCTTCGGGTGGGCATTGTAGAGCAAGCTCAGGATCATGGCATTAATGCCTACCGATTTTCCTGACCCGGTGGTACCCGCTATTAACAAGTGGGGCATTTTCGCCAGGTCAACAACAACCGGCAAGCCGGCGACATCCTTGCCCAAGGCCAGTGCCAAAGGTGATGACTTGGCTGCTTTGTCATAGGCATGAGATTGGATGATCTCGCGCAAACAGACCATTTCCCGATGCTCATTCGGGATTTCCAGACCAATCACTGACTTGCCAGGTATTACTTCGACAATTCGCACGCTGATGGCCGAAAGCGCACGCGCCAGATCTTTGGCCAGGTTGGTAATACGACTGACCTTGACACCGGCCGCAGGCTGCATCTCAAAACGGGTAATCACTGGCCCGGGATGAACGGCAACAACCTGTACTTCAATATTAAAATCGAGCAATTTCAACTCGACCTGGCGTGAAAACACCTCCAAAGCCTGTGCTGAAACCGATTGCGTTGATTCACGGGGCATATCGAGAAGATCGAGAGCAGGTAACTGGCCACCATGATGACTGCCACCTTTGAATAGTGGCATCTGTCGTTCCTTATCGACACGATCACTGATGGCAATCTTTTTAACTTTTGTCTCAATACGCGGGGGTAATTGTTTCTCCTTGCGTTTCTTTTCCTTTTTGACACTGGCAACACGTTGTTGCTGGGCTTTGCGTGCAATACGACGCTCTTTTAGGGACTGCAGCTGCTGTCGGCAAGAGAACCCGAAGCGCAAGGTCTGGCCACCGAGCCAGTCCATCAGGGAAAACCAGGAAAGTCCTGTTAAGAGCGTAATTCCGGTAAGCAAAATTGCCAGCAAAAAGAGTGTCGCGCCAATCAGGCTAAAGAGCGAGACGAGACCATCAGCAACAAAATCACCGAGGATACCACCGCTGCTTGCCGGCATTCCCCGAGCATAGAGCGAAAAGTGGAGGCTTGCCAAACCTGCCCCGGCCAGTAAAAAGAGAAAAAAACCGAAGACACGGATCACTGTCCTTTGTTGATGGGCAGCAATCTTCTGTGGTTCTTCCTGATAAATCGACCAGGCAAGAAAAGCGATCATCAATGGCAGGGTATAGGAGAGGTATCCCGATAACAGTAACACTGATGAGGCAAACCAGGCACCGACACGGCCACCCGCATTGGCAATGGTGCCGCCAATACCATTATCGGTCCAGCCCGGGTCACCCGCCTGGTAGCTGATCAGTGAAATCCCCAGGTAAAGAGCAATTGCGCCCAGTATGAACAGTCCACTTTCACGCAGACCACGATGCCTTTGATGCACCAGGGGGTCCTTGCTTGCACGCTGGGCCGGTTGGTTTTTTTTGCTTATAGTGGGGGGCTTCGCCGCCGCCGCGCGCTTTTTTTTTCGTTTTGCCTGAACCATTCTGAAATCGCTTACCTGCATTTTATCAATAATCACCTGGCTATCGCCAGACATAAAAATCAATATTTAACATGATATATAAAATATAACCAGTTGTTATAACAAATTATATTACGCAATAACCATAAATCTTAGTAGACTGCTTTATTCTTGGTATCGAGTAAACACAGTAGCAGCAGAAGCAGCAAAACAGCCTACAAACCCCATCCAAAAAACAATATCAAGCTATTGATTAGATTGCAATTTACCTTTTTATTAGCAAGACAAGACCAACAGTACAGCAACGCTCATAGCGGAAAGTACCGAGTTGGCCAATGAATAACAAGATCAAATCACATATCTCGACCGTCATCATCGCGAAAGGACCAGCGATGGCTATGTTATACTGCCGAAATCGTGAGTCCCGGCAAGCCACCATGCCTGCTTCCGGCCAGCAACGATTCTGCCAGCCAGAATCTGCTCGCAGGAAAGAGCTGGTGATGCTTGCAGTCCATAATTAGCCTTAAACTATAGTTATTTAAGGAGTTTTTTACATGTCAGGCACTGCCCCTAAACACCATCGTTTGCTGATCCTTGGCTCTGGTCCTGCAGGCTATGCTGCTGCTGTCTATGCCGCGCGCGCGAACCTCAAGCCCACCTTGATCACAGGGCTGCAGCAAGGCGGTCAGCTGACAACAACTACCGATGTCGATAACTGGCCGGGTGATCCAGAAGGGGTACAGGGTCCGGAACTGATGAACCGCATGGAACAACATGCTCTGCGCTTCGATACTGAAATCATCTTTGACCATATTCACACGGCCGCCCTTGAAGAACGGCCATTCATATTGACTGGTGACAGCGGTAGCTATAGTTGCGACGCCCTTATAATCGCCACAGGAGCCTCGGCAAAATACCTCGGCTTGCCTTCTGAAGAAGCCTTTATGGGGCGGGGCGTCTCTGCTTGTGCAACCTGTGATGGTTTTTTCTATCGAGACAAGCCGGTCGCGGTTATTGGTGGTGGTAATACCGCTGTTGAGGAAGCACTCTATCTTGCCAATATTGCTTCACATGTGACGGTTGTCCATCGCCGCGACAATTTCCGCTCTGAAAAGATCCTTGCCGACCGCCTGCGCGAAAAGACCCGGGGTGGCAATGTCACTATCGAGTGGGATTCAGTCCTCGAGGAAGTCCTCGGTGATGACCAGGGCGTCACGGCTATGCGTATTCGTAACGTCAAGAATGAGCAACAAAAGTCGATAGATTTATTAGGCGTATTCATTGCCATAGGTCATCAGCCTAATACCGATATCTTTGCAGGCCAACTGGCAATGAATGAAGGTTATCTTGTTATCAATAGTGGCATTAGCGGTAACGCCACGGCCTGCAGCATTGACGGTGTTTTTGCTGCGGGTGATGTTGCGGATTCCGTTTACCGCCAGGCAATTACCTCGGCAGGGGCAGGCTGTATGGCCGCACTGGATGCCGAACGCTATCTTGATAATATCTAGACGATAGTCCTTTGCTCTGCAAGATGGAGAGAGCGACTCTAATGGAGGAGGGAATGCCCATGCACAGTGCAGCAACACCTCATGAAAACAGACGCTTCCCAAGGATGGCGATCGATTGTCCGATCGAGTATCGCCTGGCTGACGGCGGTGAATTGCATATTGGTCAGGCAAAAAACATCAGTGGCAACGGCATGCTTTTCTTTGCCAATGACATGGCACCACCAGACATTGGCAGTCTGATGGAAATTCAGGTCCGTCCGGGGCATCCTTCGATACCGGCTTTGGATGCCGTCGTCGAAATTATCAGGGTCACTGATAATGCCTGCGACAAGCAAGGCAAGACTCGGCGCTGTGGCTGTGAAATTGGGGCCGTTATTCTGTCCATGAAGTAAAGCTTGTCAAGCGGGTTTGGTATTCCATAACGAATGATTATTTTCCCACCCGCTGATACTGCCAACAGTGATGGCTTGCTTGCCGTTGGCGGTAATCTCGCACCGGAAACACTGCTCAGTGCTTATCAACAGGGAATCTTCCCCTGGTATATGCCGGGACAAGCATTGCTGTGGTGGACCCCTGATCCACGCATGATATTACCTTGTGACGCGGTCAAAATATCCCGCAGCCTGCGCAAGAAACAGAGAAATAATCCTTTCAACTATGCATTTGACACGGCATTCTCTGCTGTCGTGCGCGCCTGCCGTGATACCCGCGGACAAGATGACAGCTGGATCGATGACGAGATGATCAGCGCCTATGAAACATTACATCAACAAGGTCATGCCCATTCACTGGAGGTCTATGAACAAAACGAGCTGGTTGGTGGTCTCTACGGCGTCTCTATCGGCCGCGTTTTTTTTGGTGAATCAATGTTTCACCGGCGCAGTGATGTTTCCAAACTGGCCTTGCTTGTCCTCGCTCATCATCTGCAGGCCTGGGGCTATCCTTTGATTGACTGTCAGGTCAGCTCAGCACATTTACAAAGCCTCGGCGCTTATGACATTTCACGTGCGGAGTTTCTGTTACATTTGAAAAATTATTGTCCCCGGCAAAGCGGGAACAAATACTGGGAAATCGACCCCATGTTGACAGGACAACGCATAAAATGAGCAACCTGACAGAATTCCTCGAACAGTTTTCGCTCGTTCTCAAGGAATATTCCTTTCTTGGTACAGCGATTGCCTTGCTCATACTGCTGTTAATCGTCGCCCTCAGTCATTACCTGTTCAGGAAAAAGTTACTGCAATTTCTCCGCACTTTTGCTGCAAAATCCAGTCACACCTGGGACGATGCCCTGGTTGACAAGAATGTCTTCTCACGCCTCGTCAAGCTTGTTCCAGCAACCGTCTTCCTGCTCGGAATCCAGTGGTTACCCGGTATCCCGACAGGGGTTATCACCTTCATTGAGAAAGGCGCAAACGCTTATCTTCTATTGCTCATCATGCTTGCCATCGGTGCCTTTAT
>JALWQD010000113.1 GCA_026994735.1 Gammaproteobacteria bacterium
GATTGCCGGACGATGACCAAAATAAAGTAATTCCTGGCAAAACTCATCATCATTACCGCGAACCGGCAGCCCTCGCCATAATAATTTACCTTCGGCAGGCCGGGTCAGGCCGCAAAGCATGCGTAAAAGTGTCGTCTTGCCACTACCGTTCGGCCCGCGCACATAAAGGAGTTCACCGGCTTCAGCGGTAAAGTTCAGTCCGGCAAAGAGCCGCCGGTCACCGCGGATGGCCATGAGATCACGAACTTCCAGCATGGTTCAGCCAATCACAACAAACGGATAGCCGAAGATCTTTTGTGCTGACCCCCGAAGTAACAATAATGACGACATGAGATTCCTTGTAAGTGCCCAGCAGTCACTGAGGTATGGGCTAACAGACGCCAGGTCAAGCCGATCCTGCCCATTTCGCAACACCGGTCAAAAGCAACTGGACCTTATCCGTAACAGCCGCAAAGTGTCGCATACCGCTGTTTTTTGTCAAGAACAGCGTCGGTCGATAGACCGGCAGCCCCCTAGACATCCTCTTGCAGGCGCGTGCGTATCTCCCACCAAAGCATGGCAAATGATCCTGCTGCCGGCGACTCCGCGGCAAAGACCCGTAGTGGTTCCCTTCGCGCATTCATTTGTCGTAATTCCGGAGCGAGCGGGATCATGGTCGCCGGCAAGGCGGGAACAAGTGTCCGCAGACGCCTGAGCGCAAGAGTATTGTCGTCTTCTATCATTTGCAGAAATGGCATCAGAAAATGCATCGGCAGTGCATTCGCCAGAAAAAAATCGGATAAACGCTGAAACGCCTGCAAACAAAGAGGGTCTTCTGTCATAGGTACGATGATCAAATCCGCTAGCCGGACCAGAATGACAAATAACTCATCGAGGGTTGTTGCTGCATCGATAATCAGGTAATCATATTCCCGTGCCAAAGCTGTCGTGAATGCCGGCAGAAAGTCCTTTGCTTTGCCCCGACGAAAGAGCAGCCTGTTAAAGTCATCACCGACAGGGCCAGCAGGCAAGAGGTCAAGATTGGCATAATCACTGCCCTTTATCAGTGCGACAAGTTTGCCAGGATGCTCCAAAAGACTCTCATCAGCACTATAGGGATGCGCATCGACACGGTACAAATAGCTCGCTGCAGCCTGCGCAGAAAGGTCCCAGAGTAAGGTGCTGTATCCTTCCTGAGCAGCAATCGCTGAAAGATTTACTGCCGCCGCTGTACGGCCAACACCACCTTTCAGGCCATGACAAATGATGATTTTCATCTTTTCTGCTGCCCTTTCAGACAATCGCGGATAAAACGCCGTTGCGCTGACTTCCCCCTCATGCCCCGTACTTCATTCGCCAAACCAAGCAACCAGGATTTTTGGCTCGCCTGGGTTGCGCGCATTAATGCCACGGTCAGAGCCGCTACCTGCGGAAGTGGATGGTTTTTCTCGGCCTCACGCAGCAATTGCTGCTGGTAGCGCCCCAGCGTTTTTCCCCGGGCATCAAGAACCTGACCAAACACCAAAAAATCATGTAAACAGCGTAACCGTTCTTTTTCTTTGGACACACAGGGGACTGGCAATAGCGTGGAAAAAGCATCGAGAAGATAATATAGGTGTTTTACCTGCTTGCGCAGGTCTCGCCGTGATAAATCATTGCCATGCTGAGAAAACGATTGCAAGTGCTTCTGTAAACGGGAAAAGTTATTTTTAGTTATTTTCTCCAACATCGGATGGACGGGACTGAGCGCTTTTTTTGAGGCCAACCAGGGCTGGCCAACTGTATTCGCAAGACGGTGCCAAAGCTGTTTCAAGTCCCGGTATTGTTGCGACTGCAGGACGCTCAAAAAACGCCGGCGCTGACGTCGTCGCTGCTCTCGCAACCAAGACAGGAAAGGCTCGCCCTGACGTTGACAGTCACCCGGCTCGGCGACAATCAATTGCCTAAAAGCGTTGGCTTGCAAATCCAGCTCACGTATGGATTTACACTCCGCAGACAACCAACACAACTCATCCCGCAGGCACCTGAAATCAGTGCCGCAAAGTATGCCCTTGAAATTGCGCAACAGGCTACGGGTACGCTGCAGGGCAATCCGGAAATCATGCAAAAACTCTTCGTCGATATCTGCTTCAACGCCCTTTTCATTCACTTCCAACTGTTCCAGATAAGCCGCTAACAAACGCTGCAAAGACCTACCCATGGCATCATCCGGATGCAATTCAATACTTTCATAGCCCCTTCCTTGTCGTGGCTGGTGCCCCAGCAAGGAGAGCGCTTCAAGCAAACAGTCGCCACCATGCTCCTGCCAACCCATCTGTTCTTCCAGACAACGACGGATTCTTTCCAGTGTTTCCTGATAACCACGAATGGGTACAAGAGAGAATTGCGGCCCTGACAGCTCCTGCCCCTGGACTTCGAGACTTATCAGTTCATAACGTTCGACAGAGAGTACGGCAACACACTTAGCCTGCTCATCATCAACACGCAACTGCTGTTCATCAACCAGCAGTCGCAATACCGGGCTCAAGCGTCGCCGCCCCAATGCCATTCGCAATGGCTGCCAGCGCACACCTGTCGGTAAGGCTGTGGCAAAATCCGGTTGCTGAGAAGCTTCAACCTGCGCCAGCACAAGACCACTGCGACGTTCTTTGAGACGTAAACAGCGCCGTTTCCCACGCATTTCAACAATCAGTTCAAGACCTTGCTGAAAAAGACGCCAATCATGGCTGTCGAGATAAGTGCGCGTAAGCTGCGCGGATACTGTTTCATGACAGTACATGCCTCGTTTGCCAAGATGCTCGGCGACAGCCGTCAAAGCATGCTCCTCCGGCATGGCAAGCAAATAATGATATTCACGCATCGTCACGGACAGCACCAACAAACAGTGAAATCGGTAATCCAGACTGTAGTCGCGTGTGCAGCCTTACTGCAGGCGAGGAAACACATGCAAAAGAGCATTCTTGTAAAATCATAACCCTAGTATTCGACCCAACATCGAGGCAACTCAAGCCCTGGCTATCAATATTACGTCCGCATTGACTGAACGATAGCATGATAAGGCAGGCACACCGGGCACGATAAACAGGATTTCGCTATATACTGTCCCCTTGCCTACTATGATGAAACTGTCCGATGAAACCAAGCAATAGAGCCTGTACACTGATTATCAAGGGACTTGTTCAAGGCGTCGGTTACCGCGCATCGACGCAACAGCAGGCCCGGCGACTGCTTCTGCTAGGCTGGGTCAGTAATGAAGACAACGGCGATGTCCGTATTCAGGTTGAAGGCCCGCGGGAAAGGATAGAACAACTCATTCAATGGTGCCGACAAGGCCCTGCGGCTGCCCGCGTCAACGATATTGACATCAACTGGCAAGCGGCGACCGGCAACTACCCGGCATTTACCACCCGTTACTCAATTGATCATGCTGACAATGACAGCCCCTCTACATAGGGGGCCAGGTATTCACTGGCAGCGCCCACAAACTGCTCACCACCGCTATTGTCCTAGCCCTTGTCTTTCTTGCGTGCAACCTTTTTCTTTTTGATCGTTCGCTTCCCGCCCTTCGATGAGAAACTCTTTTTACCCGCTTTGCCGTCCTCGCCCTGACGAGAGATACGCATCATCTGGCCGCAGACACGCACCTTTTGCAAATCCTGAAAGACATCATCCGGCATGCCGGAAGGCAGGTCGACAAAACTGAAACCCTCCTGAATATCAATATGCCCGATATGCTGAGAATCGAGCCCCGCTTCATTGGCAATAGCCCCGACAATATTGCCCGGTTTCACGCCATGCTGACGGCCAACGGCAATCCGATAGCGATACATCCCTTCTTCCGGCGAACGATGATTACGGGGCTTACGCTCGCGCTGTTCACGACGTGGATGTGATTCGCGTTCATCGCTACGACTGAATGACTTTGCCGGTCGATCAGGTGGCAGCAATAAATCCCGGTCTCCCAGGGTCATCTTGGCCAAGGCGGCGGCAATTTCCAAAGCCGGGATATCATGCTCCTGCTGAAACTGTTCAACCATGCCGAGCATAAAACCCAGCTCACCGGCAGCCAGGGTATCACTGATGCTCTGTTTAAAGGTGGCAATACGTTTATTATTCACCACCTCCGTTGATGGTAATTCAAGTGCGTCAATCTTCTTCCGGGTCGCTCGCTCAATCGTCTTCAGCATGCGCCGTTCACGTGGCGCCACAAAAAGCAGGGCGTCGCCCTTGCGTCCGGCCCGCCCCGTTCGTCCGATGCGGTGTATATAGGTCTCTGCATCATAAGGGATATCGTAATTGACGACCAGGCTGATGCGTTCGACATCAAGGCCACGGGCAGCAACATCGGTAGCCACAAGAATATCCAGCCCACCCCTCTTCAAGCGCTCGATAATCTGTTCGCGTTGCTTCTGAATGATGTCACCATTCAAACCTGCGGCAGCATAACCTCGTGCCTCCAGGCGTTCGGCCAGTTCCATCGTCGCGGTCTTCGTACGGACAAAAATAATTAACGCATCAAACGTCTCGACTTCAAGAATACGCGTCAGAGCATCCAGCTTGTTGACACCACTGACCAGCCAATAACGCTGTCGAATGGTATCAGCGGTCGCTGTCTTGCTTTTGATCGAGATTTCGTAGGGATTATCCAGATGACGACGGGCAATGCGTTCAATCTCACGCGGCATGGTGGCTGAAAACAAGGCGATTTGGCGCTGCGGAGGTGTCTGTTCGAGTACCCACTCAACATCATCAATAAAGCCCATGCGCAACATCTCATCCGCTTCATCAAGCACCAGCGCCTGCAAGGAGTCCAGCTTCAACGTTCCCTTGCGCATATGGTCCATAACCCGCCCGGGTGTTCCGACAACGACCTGAACACCGCGCTTCAACTGACGAATCTGGCCACCGTATTCCTGGCCACCGTAGATAGGCATGACGTGAAATCCCTTTAAATGCTTGGCATAACGCTGAAAGGCCTCGGCAACCTGGATCGCCAGCTCACGCGTCGGTGTCAGTACCATGACCTGTACCTGCGACTTGCTGCAGTCGATACGAGCCAGCAACGGCAGAGCAAAAGCCGCTGTCTTGCCCGTCCCTGTCGGCGCATGCCCAAGTAAATCGCGCCCCTTCAGCAAGAATGGGATGGATTGTGCCTGAATCGGTGATGGCGTTTCGTAACCGACGTCATCAAGTGCGGTTAACAGAGGAGACGGTAAATCAAGCTCGCGAAAACTGGCTGCGGGCGTCGGTGAAGAGGTGGTCATGAAGCTTCCTGCATAGATTAAGGGTCAGACCAGGGAGGCCTGACTTGGAAGCGCATTATAGTCCCCAGAGAGAAATAACAACAGCCTGTTAAGAAAATGGATGAGTAATGAAAGATATATGGAGAGGCAACTCATCGTAAACAAGCTGCGGGACAGCGCTCCCCGGAAAAAACAGGCCTGAATACCCTCAGAGAGGGAAACCTGATACGCGTCTTATCCCAAAATCAGGAATAAAGACACAGCTACAAGGGCAGCAGGACATTTTTTCGCCAGGAAGTTACAAATATCAGGGCCTATCCCGTTTCTTTTCGACGTCGGGCGAATTCCCGGTAGAGTGATTCCGGGCTGACACCAATCTCGCTAGCAACTACTTTCCACTGCCCTTTTACTGGGAAAATACCCTCGTTCCACGTTAGCCAAGCATCCAGCCGTAATGCCACTGTTTTCAGTGACAGCATCTCGCACTTCAAACGTGCCGACTGCATCTCCCTTGCTAAATGAACGGCCCAGGCTTCTGCAAAATCAGGATCTTCCCGGAATATCCTTAGAACGTTCATTTTTGACACTACCCAGACAATTGCCGGGGCATCCACAACGGCATCGCAATGATATGTGCCAGAAAAAAGTGATGCCTCCGCAATAATATCACCGGGTTTCGTACGCTGAAGAATCAGCGCATTGCCATCATCCTGGTACCGTAGCAACTGAACCGTGCCGCCGAGAACGAGGAATAGCGAGAGTACCGGATCGCACCGATGAAACAGATACTCACCAACCCCCAGGCTTCGCTCATGGCCACTACTGATTGCATGTAATTTTTTAACAACCTCTGACATGATAAATATCATGTCAGAAAAAAGCATCGCCAGGCAAACTACAGGAAAAGTGAATTTCTCTCATGAGGTGAAAATGAAAAAACCCCTGCTCACACTAACCATCCTTCTTTTGACCGGAACCTTTGCATATGCAGAGGATCAGCCGTTACATCATCACCCCCTGATGCAGGACATGGAAGTGACAAAAGACTCACGAACGACGCTCAATCTCCGCGCGCCCGTACGTGAGCATCAATTATCCATGATGCGGGAGCATCTACAGGCCGTGAACGACATTATTTCTGATATTGCCAGAGGCAAATTTGAAGATGCCTCCCAGATTGCGCATCAGAAGCTTGGCCTAACGCCAGAAATGAAAAAGATGTGTAATCGATACCATAACGCTGACTTCAGGAAGCTCGGTCTGGCATTCCATCAAAGCGCCGATGAACTCGGTGATGTTTTGAAAACAGGAGATATCAATAAATCCCTGAAGGCACTGAACGCAACTATGAACTATTGTCTGCAATGCCATGCGACATTCCGACAATAACCCCTCCGTGATAAAGCCGCTAACCGGAAGTACCAGGAAAGCGGTATGGGTTCACGATCTGACTTCCTGCTTGTCAGCAATAACCTCTTTTTCAGACCCGCTTCTGGCGCTTGGAAAGGATGACACGTAATCGCGATTACTGGACACAATCAACGATAATTTACCTAGACTGTGATCAGCTTTTCCAGATGACAAACAATAACCTATCAAAATGAGAACATATTGTTGTTCAGTGAATAGTGTTCGATAGTGCCACTGCCCCGGGATTGTTTTGCACATCCTGTCGCAATAACGCCTGTCGCTTACGTGGCCGCTGCTTCCTTTTGCCGCGATCGTCCTGACCGCCCCGTCTTCGCACGACATGGCCCACTTCGTGGGCTCATCATGCTCGACAAGACAAGCTCAAGACCCGACGTCTCCCTAAACGGGCGGTGGTTTGCAACACCTATCAAAAACCCGGGGGTAGCGGCAACATCACGCAGCAACCCAAGCCAGGAAAAAGCTCAATGGAAATACCAGGGCAGCGCTCGGATATGAGCTTATTCTGGCCGGCGCCATCGTTATTAACCCGGCCACAATATAGATCGTGTTCAGGGCTCCAGGTGTCTTCCAGATCAAGGCGTCACTTGCAGGCAATGGTTCCATTGGCCAGAGTGACAACGCCGAGCTGGGAGACACCTGGAGCCCCTAACCGATTGATGATTAAAGAAAGGCCACCGTGTGCCGCCGCGCGGACTGCGTTATCAAAGCTTGCGGTAGGCCCACCAC
>JALWQD010000114.1 GCA_026994735.1 Gammaproteobacteria bacterium
CTACCGGAATGGTGTTCTGCTCGGTCCTGCCAGCGCTCGCCTGGTGGCTGATCTTGTGCTCGGTCGAGCTGTTGTTTGCGACCCTGTCCCCTACCTCCCTGTCTGAAGCAACCAAACAGAAAGAGAAAACGTCTATTTCTTACGAGCCTTTCTGTGTCTAGCTTAAAGGTCTTAGTTATTAAGGATGAGTTAAGTCTGTCGTGGTGTACTTGGTTCCGCTGATCTGCCATGTGGAGGTAACGAATCATGGGTATCCAGATAGGTTTTTTTGACATAGACGATAGTCAGTTGGGTGTTTTTGATATTGAGATGGACCAGATTGATGATCTGGAGCCTACTGATGAAAATAGGGATTGCGGGCAGCGTCGTTCGGCCCGAAGAGCTGTCGAATCTTTACTGGAAAAGAAGCGATTGCGGCGGCAACTGACCGATTTTGTTCTCTGAATACTGCCTTCGGGCAGCGCCTACAAAATCGATGGAATAAAGTGCGCAAGAACAGGAGGTGAGTATGCTCGTATTGACACGACGCCAGGGGGAGTATGTGACAGTTTTTCCTGCGGCAGAGGTTGACCCTGATATGACGGTAGCTGAGCTTTTCAAGGATGGGCCGATGGAAATTCATGTTGGCAGTATCAATAAAAACCAGGTGCGCCTGAATATTAAAGCACCGAATGAATTACTCCTGCTCCGTAACGAACTCTGTGTCGATGCGGTTGAAGAAAAGGCATCTGTGACTGCCTGAATCGTTTTCTCTTTCCTGTATGCGGCAGTTTTTTACTTGTTCTTGCTGCATACAGGAAAGAATACGGACCCAAAGGGCCATCAGAACTGGCCGTAAGCATAAAATTCAGTAATGATAACCCTCTCAGCGATTATCTTGAGCAGGGGGTTGTATGTACAGGGTTTTATTTCTTTTTTTGTCTTTCTTGCCGCTGTCAGTGCTTTCCGCACAGTCACTTGAGTCGGTTACGGCTCAGCCCGGGGCAATCTTGACGACGGCCTCCAAGGGGGGGACGCTATCTCGCCTGGAAGCTGAAAAGCGCTATCGTGCCTGTCTTTTTGCCTACCTTCCCCAGGTTGGCAGTGATGTTGCCGCCGAGTTGATTCGTAACGCCTGTGCCGATGAATTTTTGCGGCCTGCCCGTCTTGCTACCGACCCATCACGTTAAGCGGTTGTTGCGTCTGTCTCTATGCCATGGCGAGTGGCTGAGTGTGAGCCGGTGAATTTTTTGCGGGAACTGGCTCGAAGATTGCATCGGGTCATTGGGGTAGCGGCATCATCGCTTCACTCTGTGAAGCCAAGTGCAAAGCATCTGCAGAGACGTTGCTGCTCTTTAGTCGTGAATCAATTGCCGGGCGAGCAGGACGGCGGGGTGTATGACCTCGATCTGTTGTCCCTGATGGCGCAGCCCTGCGGCGAGATGTAGTGCGCAGCCGAGATTACTACTGACGAGAAATTTTGCGTCAGTATGTGCCAATACTTCATTGAGCTGGGCATCACGTAGTTGATCAGCAATGACGGGTTGATCAAGCAGATAACGGCCAGCGGCACCACAACAGCTGTGTTTGCTTAATGTTATCAGGCGGATTTCCGGGATTTGCGCCAGCATTTGTTCATTGGCACCGACGGCTCCTGGCAGCAGTTTTTGGCTACAGGGAGTGTGGATGATGACATCTGCAGACAAGGCTCGGAAGCTTAATTTTCGGCAACTGTTGTTGTCATTATGACGTTTGAGGAAGTGGCAAATATCGATGACAGGTAATTGTTTTCCGTAGCGTTGTTGGTA
>JALWQD010000115.1 GCA_026994735.1 Gammaproteobacteria bacterium
GTTCAAATATTGAGGATAACTGAATTATGGGTTTTAAATGCGGTATCGTGGGGCTGCCGAATGTCGGTAAGTCGACGCTCTTCAATGCCCTGACTCAGGCGGGTATTGAAGCGGCCAATTATCCCTTTTGCACGATTGAGCCGAATGTTGGCCGAGTACCGATGCCTGATCCTCGCCTGGATGCATTGGCTAAAATTGTTGAGCCGCAACGTGTCTTGCCGACGACAATGGAATTCGTCGATATTGCGGGTCTTGTCGAGGGCGCTTCCCGTGGCGAAGGCCTGGGCAACAAGTTTCTTGCCCATATCAGGGAAACTCAGGCCGTTGCTCACGTTGTCCGCTGTTTTGATGATGATGATATTACACATGTTTCCGGCACGATTGACCCTCTGCGCGATATCGAAATTATCGATACGGAAATGGCGCTGGCAGACCTTGATTCTGTTGATAAGCGTTTGCTGAGGGTGGCCAAGCTGGCCCGCACGGGAGATAAGCCTGCACAGGCTCAAGTGTTGCAACTACAGCGCCTGCATGATCATCTGGATGCTGGCAAGCCCTTGCGTAGCTTGACCTTGAATGAGGATGAAGCGCAAACAGTCATGGATATGCATCTGCTGACCCTGAAACCGGTGATGTACATCGCCAATGTTGATGAGCAGGGACTCTCCGAAGACAATGACTACCTTCGTTGTTTGCG
This sequence comes from Gammaproteobacteria bacterium, assembly GCA_026994735.1. Lineage (GTDB taxonomy): Bacteria > Pseudomonadota > Gammaproteobacteria > SZUA-140 > SZUA-140 > RI-283. Next base: position 698 of record JALWQD010000115.1, read on the forward strand.
TCAGCAGGCAGAAAAAGAAGGGGCCGTTGTCGTTCCTGTCTGTGCGGCGATTGAATCAGAGCTGGCTGAGCTTGATGAGACTGAACGAGGCGATTTTCTTGCCGATCTTGGCATTGAGGAGGCAGGCCTGAATCGGGTTATCCGCGCCGGCTATGGCTTGCTTGGTTTGCAAACCTATTTTACTGCCGGAGTGAAGGAAGTCCGTGCCTGGACTGTTGTTACCGGTGCCACGGCACCCCAGGCTGCGGCGGTCATTCACGGTGATTTTGAAAAAGGTTTTATCCGTGCTGAAGTGATTGCTTATGATGATTTTCTTGCCTGTGGTGGTGAGCAAAAGGCAAAGGAAGCCGGTAAGTGGAGGCTCGAAGGTAAGGATTACATTGTTGAGGATGGTGATGTCATCCATTTTCGTTTTAATGTTTGAATGCAGCAATTCCTACCTTCCAGAGCGACCGTAGCGAAGCCAGTTTTCAGCCTTCAAGAAAATCGCTCTCATGTCAGCACCTGAGGTGCTGGCGGCGCAGACTAAATTGCGCCCTGCAAGCAGAAAAGTTTCTCTGCGGGACTAGAGTTCAAGCATTTGCCCATGTTTCTTTAGCCAATCGATATGGGCGCGAAAATCGGGGTCATACTGGCTTACCCAGTGCCAGAATGCTGGGCTGTGATTGTGTTCCTTCAGATGGCAGAGTTCATGAATAACAACATGCTCACAAATGGCTTCAGGAGCCAGTAACAATTTCCAGTTAAAAGTCAGCTCCCCGTGTTGGCTGCAGCTGCCCCAGCGGGCACGGTAACTGCGAATCTTTGTACTCCGAACCTGAACCCCTATTCTCAAGGCCTGTTCGGCAACTTTCTGCCTGAAGACGCTTTGCGCCTGTTGGCGATACCAGTCAAGTAACTGCTGACGGCAGTACTTTTCTCGCTGGCGGACACGCTTCGGGATGCTGACCAGCAATTCTCCCGGCCGCATCGATACGCTGCCCTTACCTGCTTGCTGGATTTGCAGCGTATATTCTTCACCGAGATAGGGCACTTGCTGGCCCGTGACTAACGGTCGTTGTGGCCGCGGGAGACTGTTTTT
>JALWQD010000116.1 GCA_026994735.1 Gammaproteobacteria bacterium
TCGGTGACCCCGTCGAGGATCCCTTTACGCGACCCGTATTCCAGTCTGTCTCTCTGTCCCCCCCTTGTTTTCGGCGACGGACATTGCGTTATTTGCTGGCCATACGCAAGCGTATGGAGAAGCTGCAGCCAAGAATGATCGAAGTGCATAACCGTCCATTGATTGCTGTTGATCTGCTGCGCCGGCAACCGCAGCGGCCGGTAATGCTTTACCTGCATAACGATCCTTTGAATATGCGCGGTTTTGAAGATGTTGCGCTGCGCCGGGAATTGCTTGATCGGGGGGGGCATGTTGTCGGTGTGAGTGATTATATCTGTCAGCGAATGTTGCATGGGATAGAAGACCACCCAGGGCGAGAACGGGTGCACGCTATTCTTAACGGAGTGGATACCAGTCTTTCTGTCTTTAATCATGTCCCGGAAAAACGACAGGAGATCCTTTTTGTAGGTCGCCTGATTCCAGAGAAAGGTGCGCTTATCTATGCTCAGGCAGTTGCCGCTGTTTTGTCTCTTCATCCCAACTGGCGGGCAGTGATGGTTGGCAGCCTGAAGTTTGATGAGCCAGGCCGTGTTAAACCGTATGACGCTGAAGTTATCGAAGCCATGAAGTCACTGGGAGAACAAGCCGAATTTACCGGTTACATGGAGCGTGACGAGGTACTTGAGCGGATGGCGCAGGCTGCCATTGTGGTGATGCCCTCTGTCTGGGAGGAGCCTTGCGGTCTTGTCGCCATTGAGGCGATGGCGGCCGGTTGTGCCGTGGTTGCTTCCCGGCGCGGCGGATTAAGTGATGTGATTGCCGATGCCGGTATTCTTGTCGATGATGTGGATACAGAGCATTTTGCCGCCGCGGTCGATGAGCTGATAAAAAATGATGAGCAGCGCCTGCAATTGCAGCAGGCTGCTGCCCAGCGGGCACATTCGGAGCTGGATATACGTATTACCGCCAGTCGCCTGGATCAGATACGAGACACCTTGATGACACGGACACGCTTGTCGATAGCTTCATCGGATATCTAATAGCGCTACCAGTGCCCACTCGGCGCTATGTGATGGTTAGGCATTGCCTTTGCTGGGCGCACTTCTTTCTTCTTTGTTGGTACGCATGGGGGTTTCTGTCAATGGACTGGACGCGGCCATTGCCCAGCCAAGCAGAAACCAAAACAGAGCCTCATTCCAATTGGTGAAAAAACTGCCGCTTGTCGCCACGGGCCAGAGGATCAGGATGACGGCGAGCTGAGGACCGGCCATCATTAATGGCGTCTGCTGTTGCCATTGGCGTTTGAAAAAAAGAAGCCAGCAGCTGATCAATATGAGAAAGCCTGTCAGTCCTAGAATGCCCGTTTCAGTCAGCCATTCAAGATAGATATTGTGCGCATGGGTGGCACAGCGGAGAGGCGCTTCTGTGAGTGGCAGGGCTCTTTCGTCATCATCACAAAAAAGCTTGAAGTTGCGCAGGCCGATGCCGGTGACAGGTGCCTGGCTATAAAGTTGTATGCTGTTACGCCAGATTTGACCATAGTGAGATGACGGTAACTGCCTGGCCGTGGCGATTGTGGAATCGATTTGACGACTGACAAGTGAGCGGTCAACAGTGGCAACGACGATAATCGCGAGAACCAGTGTTAGCAGAACGGCAATCACTAGGCGGCGGATGGGACCGCGGAGTATTAAACTGATGATGGCCATGCCGAAGAAGACCAGTAACAGTGCCATGCGTTCGCCACTGAGAAATATTGCCGTCACCATCAGGGCGGTGATAATGGCAG
>JALWQD010000117.1:0-761 GCA_026994735.1 Gammaproteobacteria bacterium
TGTGGTCAGTAATGTCGGCGATGTCGATGATGCGCGCTCGGTCTTTGTCATGCCCAGTGATATGCAATTGACCTTGTTCGAACGGGAGGTTTCCAAGGAAGCGCTGCATGGGCGTTTGCGCACCTCCATTCGCGGTCTGCTGACCGAAGTGCGCGGCATGTTCGATATTGTGCTAATTGACTGCCCCCCTGGCCTGTCGATATTGACTGAATCCTGGTTGCGCGAGGCCGATTGGCATATTTCTCCGATGAAGCCGGACTATGTGTCCAGTTGCGGGCTGGAGGTTCTGCGCCGCTTCAAGGCTCTTAATCCAGAAATGGGTTTTGCTACCAATCTGGGCGTTGTCATCAATATGAAGGACGAAATGTCGGCGATGGACAATGAATATCATCGCTGGCTGGTGGAAAATCCTGACAATCGCTGTTTTACCCGTGCCGTCCCAAGAGTGACGGCCTTGCAGCACGCGGCACAGTTTCAGCAGACCGAACGCTCCTATCAGGCGAAATATCCCGGTGATGCCGGGGCTGCCGTAAAGGAATTGGCGTTGGAAATTTTGCAGCGTCTGGAAGCGTCGCGGGCGGTCAGTGCGGCAGCGGCTGCAGCAGCCACTGTTCGGGGCGGCGCACCAACCGTTGGGACGGGCTGATTTCAAGGCTGGTTTGTCTGCGCGGAATCGGTAGGGTTGCTGGTTAGAGCACTTTCAAAAAATATCGAGCCATTGTGACGAGGTGGATTTGTGACAAGATCAAGTGGACCGGGCA
>JALWQD010000117.1:771-1765 GCA_026994735.1 Gammaproteobacteria bacterium
TCACGACCCTCACGTTGGCAACGTGATGCTCTACCCCTGAGCTACGCCCGCATCCGGTGTCCCACGAGGCGATCTGGCAAGCCAGTGCCGATCACTTCTGTGAAAACAGGGTATTGCCGTACCTGGAAAATCATCGCAAATCAACCAAAGCAGCGGCTCGGCTCGTCTTATGGCGCAAAGTGTCTGTCTTTGCAAGCGTCTGTTGGTGTAAATATATGGAAGCACCAGATGTGGTGGATTATCGGTGAATTTGATCCATCGAAGGTTGGTTCCCGGCACGGTGGGTCGAGTATTTTGCGGCAATCAAAGTAATCCGACATCAAATCAATTGGCCTTTTAGCAAAGCTGATCAGGGTCGCCCGTTGCAAAATCGGCACAGCAATAGTAGGCATCAAGGCCCAGGGGTCACGCGCCGGGCAATTGACCAGCGATCCGTTCGGTTCCCTGAAGGTTGCTCGCCGCTCAAAATCGTTTGAAAGGTTGCCTTGCCAATGCCTGCAACGCGCCAGGATCTGTTTGATCGTCTGACCGAGCTTGAAATCGAAACGCAGACCACCGAACATCCAGCTGTGTTCACGGTTGAAGAAAGCAGTGTATTGGAACGGGAATTACCTGGAGGGCATACGAAAAACCTGTTCCTGAAATGCAAAAAGGGGAAGTTGTTCCTTATTGTTGCCCTGAACAATGCGGTTATTCCTCTAAAGACACTGCATAAAATACTCAGGTCGGGGCGTTTGAGTTTTGGGAAACCTGATCTGTTGATGGAAATACTTGGTGTGAAGCCTGGGTCTGTTACACCATTTGCCTTGATCAATGACAGGCAGAACAGAGTGACAGTCATTCTGGATGCACCGATGATGGCCCATGAGCGGCTGAATTATCATCCTCTGGAGAATACCGCGACGACCAATATTGCCAGTGGCGATCTGTTGAAATGCATTCGCTCCTGCGGCCACGAGCCGCTTGGGCTATCAGTCCGTGAAGCAGCGGCGGA
>JALWQD010000118.1 GCA_026994735.1 Gammaproteobacteria bacterium
GACACTGGGTCAGCAATCCTTTTTTATCTCATACAGCGAGCATAGGTGCTTCGCCCGGCACAACCGTACTGCGACGACGATAGGAAAGCAGTGCGAAAAGAAAAATAGCGCTCAGCATTAACCAACCTGCTGCTGGCAGAGGAGTAACAACCACCTCTGCACCGGCACCACTAAAATCAACGGCTAGCGGATGGGTAAAATTACTGGCGTCAAAATCCGCTTTGGAGAAGAAATTAAAACCCGTCAAAGAAGCCTCAACATTCACACCAGCACGTCCGACAGCAGCACTATCGAGCAACGTAAAAACCAGTGAGCCCAAATTTCCCCCGAAGGTTCCGCTTGCAAAGTTAGCGATGGTCAGTGCACTGACTCGCCCCGGCGCACTATCCGTAGGGTCTTCCGATACCAGCGGCGCATCAATACCCGCCGTCGCTGCGGGATCAAGGATCAACGAGGTATTGGCGATAAAACCACCGTATTGCAAACGGCTATCATCATAGCTGATATCAACGCTGCCTATCGTTACTGGCGCATCATGAACGAAGAAAAGATCAAGAGAAACACTATCGCCAGCGACCGCACTCTGACTCGCTGGCGAAACCCACACGGTTGCTGCTTGCGTTTGCAACGCAACAAGCAGTAAGGCAAATAATAAAGCTCCCTGAAAAAATGACTTCATCCTCATAAGTCTTTCCCCCGCACACTAAGACATACATTTTATATAAACAACCTGAATACAACCGCAACAGCTAACACCCAGATTACTCTCCGACCTCACTAATAGAGTAGCAAAAGCAACAATCAGGCCATAATTTACAAGCCATTGTTTTAACAAAAATAAGCTGTTCCCAAAAAGCAGAGCCCTTGATAACAATGTAAACTCTGCCGACGCCTGAAAAAAACCGACGACACATTTAAAAAAATATATTTCCATAACAGTCAACAAGTTATAGAAATCAAGCAGCCCGGAGAGATTATTTCACAGCAAGCCATCATTTTCTTCCGCCCCGGGCCTGTCAGTATTTTTTACAGTCTGCAATAAAGGGTTCTTTCTGCGCTCGCTAAAGAGACTGGAAAAAATAAATATCTACATACAATCAATCTGTTAAAAACAATGGCACTCTAATTGCATTTTCCCTGTCGCTACGGCCTGTTCTGAACTTGTTACAATCTATAGCAATATCAGAGCGCTGTCACATTCGACAGCCTGTCACCACAGATGCAAGCCGACAATAAAATTCAGATTCAGACGTATCTATCCAGGATGAGAGCATACATTGTATCGAATCAAGTGGTCTTTATTCCCCCTCTACGCGACTGTTTACTGCCTGCTATTCGGCTTTGGCAACCTGGCCATGGCTTTACCCTGGGCACCGATCGGCCCCAATAACGCCTCCGTTTTTTCCCTCGCCAAAGCAGATAATGCCCCGTTGAAAATGCTCGCGGGCACCTTTTTCGGCGGCCTCTATCAGAGCGAAGATGGCGGTCAACACTGGCAACACCTGAAATCACCGTTTTCCAAGACAACGGTCTTCACAGTCGCCTATGCACCTGGATCAATAACCACCATCTATGCCGGCACATTCGACCAGGGCCTGTACAAATCCACCGATGCCGGCAACAGCTGGCAAAAACTGGCCAATGGCTTGCAAGGAAACTCGATCAATGCCTTGAGCATTGCCCCCGACAAGCCGGCAACACTGCTGGTTGCCACTGAACAGGGGCTCTATCGCAGTACGGATGGCGGTAAGCAATGGCAATCATCGCTCATTGCAGCGACTCCGCGAGCATTAACCTTCGTCCCTGGACACGCCGGCCTCGTTTACCTTGGCAGCCTCAAAAAGGGCGTCCTGCGCAGTCTCGACTATGGCCAAAGCTGGCAGACTTTCAAGCAAGGACTGGGGGCTATTGATATCAATGCGCTGCATGTTGGCAAGCGCGGACAGATCCTTGCCGCTTCTAATCAAGGGGCATACCGCCTTAATGCCGGACAGTCCCTATGGGAAGATATCAGCTACAACTTACCCGGTGCGAAGATTAATGAACTCCAACAGCACCCTGCTGATGGTCGTTTGTTGGCAGCAACTGACGATGGCATCTACAGCCTGGCACCAGCCAGCAGTCAATGGCAGCTTTGGGGGGCAGTACCGACACGCAGCCTACTCACGACCAAGGACGGCAGCCTGACCTATGTTGCAGCGACATTTTCCAAATTACTGGCGACCAGTGATCAAGGTGCAACTTTTTTCCCTGTTGATATGGGTATCCAGAATAGCTTTTCGGGCGCTCTGCTGAGCATCGCCAGCGGTGATCAGACCATTCTTTACAGTGGTTCTGGTCAGGGTATTCAGTTCAATTCCTCTTTTTTCTCCACCACCAGCAGCACTCATCCCTGGCAGAATACCAGCGGCCTATCACAAGGTGTCTTTTCACTAGTGGCTGACCCTGTTGATCCATCGATACTCTATGCGGGCAGCGAATATGCCGGCGTCTGGAAGTCCACAGACTGGGGCAGCTCCTGGCAGAGCGCTGCCAATGGCATTATTCCAGGAACCATTTTCGCCTTATCCCAAGCAACACAAGGAAGCCATACGCTCTATGCCGGGACCAGTTCCGGCCTCTACATCAGTCGTGACGAAGGTCTCAGCTGGCAACCTGAAAAAATCCATAGTCTGTCAAAACCTGTTCGCACCGTACTGGCCGACCCGATATTACCCGGAATCGCATATTTCTCCCTGCAATCCGGGGAGCTCTATCGCTCTATTGATGATGGCAACAGCTTTCAACTCGCGGCCAACGGCTTACCGGCCAATGACCCTGTCAAAATGCTTTCCTCGTCCCCCTTTGGCAATCTCTATGGTCTGACTGAATCGGGCCTGCTTTTTGCCACCCAGGACTACCTCAACTGGTACCCTGTGCAACTGCCAGACAATATCACGGCTACCGCTATCAGCAATGACCCCCTACTGCCATGGCGCAGCTACCTGACGACAACGGATAAGGGTGTCTACCTGACAACATCTGCGGGGATTACCTGGCAAGCAGCTAACCGGGGCATGGCTGCCTTGCCATTCACATTCTCGATCACCGTCAATCCTCAGGACAGTCAACAGCTCTATGCTGGCACCATTGGCGGCATATATTTCTCACGTGATGGCGCTAACAGCTGGCAAAAAAGAGGCCTGGGTATTCCTGCCGACGGCCATGTCACCCAGCTCGCCATCGATCCCCGTCAGCCTCAAACCCTCTTCGCCAGTGTCCGCAAGTATGGCATTTATCGTTCAGATGACAGCGGCCTCAACTGGCAGGCTGTCGCTAACAGTAGTGGCCCTTACACACCTGTCGCAACGAGTACAACAACGGCAGCACGCGTTTTTATTGGCAGTGCCCGGCAAGGCATTCAGATCAGCGAGGATAATGGCGGCACATTTACGGTTAGCAATACCGGTATGTCACTCTTTATTCGTTCATTGGCCATTGCGCCGCAACAAGCAGCCACCCTCTATGCAGCGTCACTCGTTGACGGCATGTTTCGCAGCGATAACAGCGGCAACAGCTGGCGTCAAATCGGCTTACGCGGGCGCAACCTCTTTGATATCAAAATCACGAGCAACCCGGACATCGCCTATGCCGCCACATCACGTGGCGTGGCCCGAACGCGTGATGGTGGCAACAGCTGGCAGGATTTGGGGCAACGTTCAGCCTTTGCTCTGAGCCTGAGCAGTGATGCACTGAACAGCCATCATTTGCTCATCGGCAGCCTTGACGGGCAAACCTACCATAGCCTTGATGGAGGCAGCAGCTGGGTCTCGAGCCAGTCAGGGCTACCAAAACAAAATATTATTGCCACGGCTATCAACCCGATAAATGGCCAGCTCTTCGCTGCCCCCGAAGGCGGCGGCCTGTACCGGAGCAGCAATCAGGGATCAGATTGGCAGGCCCTCCATGGCATCGCGACCAATTTGCCCATCACGGCGATTCTCGTACATCCTCTGACCGGCACAGTCCTTGCCGCGAGCAAGGGCCAGGGAGTTTTCAGCAGCCAGAACAACGGCAGCAGCTGGCAAAACAGCGGCCTCAGCGAACGTCAGCAAATCATTTCCCTGCAAGCATCTGCCAGCAACCCGGACAAGGTCTATGCCGCCACCTCATCCGGCGTTGCCATCAGCGATGATTTTGGCCAACACTGGCGTTCACTCGGACAACGCAGCCGTTTCGTCTTCAGCCTTCTGAGCACTCCTGGACAGGGCCAGGAACTCATCGCTGGCGGAGAATCCGGGCAATTATCCCGCAGCCTCGACCAAGGCCGCAGCTGGCAAAGCCTGGAAGCCAATTTGCCCAAGGGCAACATACTGGCACAGACAATTGACAAGCAACGAAACCGTCACTACGTTGCTATTGAACGCGCCGGGGTTTACCGCAGCGATAACAATGGCCTGAGCTGGTCGGCAGGCAGCAACAGCATCAAGAACCTGCAAGTTCTCGACCTCCACGCCGACAACAGCAGCGGCCGCGTCCTTCTGGCAACAAATGGCAATGGCCTTTTCAGCAGTGATGATGCCGGTCTGAGCTGGCAAGCAAACAGCGCTTTTCCCAGTCAACAGATCGTCACCGACCTGCAGCCCCTTGCCAACAGGCAATTACTGGCAGCAACCGATACCGGCATCATGCTAACGGCTGACAACGGCAACAGCTGGTCAAGTCTGGCGCAGCAATCTGCCTTCGTTTTCGATCTGTTACGCAACCCGACGAATAGCCGTCAATGGTTTATCGGTGGTGCCAGCGGCGAAGTCTGGCGTAGTGATGATGCCGGCAGAAGCTGGTCACTGATCACTACCGGCCTGCCAAAACGCAATATGATTGCGCTGTCAATGAGCAGCGATGGCCGGCTCTATGTCATTGCCGAAGGAGTGGGTGTCTTCAGTACGCTTGATGGTGGCAACAGCTGGCAGGCCATTGGCGCATCACAGCCTGCTCTCAGCACAGCGACCAGCATCAGCCAGGGTGACCAGGCCGGTGATCTGTTTGTCGGCACCAATGGCAACGGCCTGCTTGTCAGCCACGATCACGGCCAGACATGGCGTCAGGAAATAGCCGCCTTCGCTTCCCCTTTTCTGACAAAAATCTATCGTGACCCCCAACAGGCAGGGCGTTATTACCTGACGACAGCGAGTCAGACGACCAGCGACCCGGCGCTCTTCATCAGTCATGACAATGGCCTTAGTTGGCAGCCGAGCAGGCACCCGGGTCTACGCGGACAGATCAATGCCCTGGCGACTTCAGCCGCAGAAACAGACACCCTCATAACCGCCGCTAACGGCCAGCTATTGCGGTCAACGGATGCTGGCAACAGCTGGCAGATATTAGCGGCCCTGCCGGCAAGTTATCACCTTCTCAGCCTGAAAGTAGACGCCAGCAACCCGCGACATCTCGTCGCGGGCACATTGAACAGCGGCCTCATCAGAAGCCAGGATGGTGGTCTCAACTGGCAAGCCATTGCCAATACGCAAGGCGCAACGATTACCACCATTATCAAGGGGGCAACAGCCAATGAATGGCTTGCTGGCTCTCTTGGACAAGGTATTTTCGACAGTCAAAACCAGGGACTCAACTGGCAACGTGGCCTGCTGCCGGAACAGCTTCATCGTTTCGTTCTGGCACTGGCAAGTGACGCGCAAGGAAACAGCATTTATGCCAGCATCGAAAAACTTGGCATTCTCAAAAGCACAGATGGCGGTCGCCATTGGCAATTGCTGTCAACAGGCCTGAGTGCCACAGATATCACAAAGATCCTCGTCGACCCGCTGGCCACAAACCGCCTTTATGCTGCCAGCGCCAGCCAGGGCATCTATTTCAGTAACAATGCTGGTTTGCTCTGGCAACAGGCCCAAACAACAGCCAATGGCGCAATTATCGCGGCTACTTTTGCCGCCGGCAACCGTGCCGGTGAAGTCTATGCCGGCACCCTCGGAGAGGGACTGTTATTATCAACAGACGGTGGCAATCACTGGCAATCCGGTTTCCAGGCAGATATCTCAAACGGTTACATTCTGGCCATCAAAGAAGCTGCTGACAATGCACAAAACCTCTTCCTGAGCAGTGAAAACAAAGGCCTTTTCAGAACTCAGGATGGCGCTCTCAACTGGACACAACAAACAACAGGCCTGCCTGGCGGTGTCGCCATCGACCACCTTTTGATCACGACAGCACATGCACCCTATACACTGCTCGCCGGCAGTCGCCGACAAGGTGTCTTTATTAGCCAGGATAGCGGTCAACAATGGCGGACCAGCACCAGCGCCTATCCAGCGCTCAGCATCCGCGCATTATCAGGACCTCTGGCTAATCAGCGACTACTGGCGGCAACAGCACATCACGGCCTGCTTTACAGTCTAGATAAAGGCAACAGCTGGCAGGGAGGAACCCGTCTTGATCAGCGTGAACGTCTGATTACACAAGTCGCCCTTGCCGCCAACAATGATCAGATTATTTATGCCGCCGCCAGCGGCGAAGGCCTGATCAAGAGTCGTGATGGTGGCAATAGCTGGCAGTCACTGGCGACTGACAGCTTTGCGCCATTCATTTTGGCGCTGATGATTGACCCGCAAGATCCATCAACCGTCTACATCGGCAGTGGCAGCGGTGTTTATATCAGCGAAGATGGTGGCCAGAACTGGCGCCCGCTCAACAACGGCCTGTTCAATACCAATGTCACCTCATTGGCTATCGACCCGCTCAATCGCTATCACATCTATGTTGGTACCGAAGGTGGTGGTGTTTTTGAACTCGACCGAACGCCTGCACCTGTCGATAGTGATGGTGATGGCATTGCTGATACGCAGGACTGCGCCCCCCAAGACCCCCGCATTGCTACTCTCCACACCTATTATTATGACTATGATCAGGATGGCTTTGGTGGTGAGACAATACCTCCCAGCCAATCTTTTGGCCAACCCACCGTCGAGAGAATTTGTGCCCTGCAACCAAGCCCCGGCCAGGTTATCGACAGTGGCGACCCCAGCGACTTTAATGAATACCAATTCACGCAAATCATCGACAAACAGGGCCGCCGCTTTGCCGTTGACATGAGTACACTGGCGGAATCCGGCCAGTTTTTAAATAATGTCTTCCTCGATCTCGCTCCCGATGCCAGCACAGTCAACCTGCAATGGTCCGGCATCGAAGCCGGCCCTGGTAACTATACAGGCCCGCAAATGGCCGCCTTGCGCTCATCAGCGGCGCTTGCGCGCAGCGCCGCTGATGAGCGC
>JALWQD010000119.1 GCA_026994735.1 Gammaproteobacteria bacterium
ATGCGTGATCTGTTCCCGATCGCCTTGCCGTCAGGGGCGAGACATCGCTTGCTCGGCAGTTATCAAAGAGAGAGCGGTCTTTGACGAGGAAAAAAAGTGCCTGAGCTACCTGAGGTTGAAACGACAAAGAACGGTATTTTGCCCCATGTCGTCGGTCATGTTATTGATGCCGTCTGTATTAGAAATGCCCGTCTGCGTTATCCCGTACCGGCAGAATTGCCATCCTGGCTGCGGGGGCAATGCTTGCTCGATGTTCGTCGTCGAGGGAAGTATTTGCTGATGCCTGCAGATAATGGTGGCTGCTTGATTATTCACCTCGGCATGTCGGGTCATTTACGCATTGTGAGCAGGAACGAGAGTCCCGGTCGACACGACCATATTGATATTTGCTTTGCTGCGGGTCATCGTCTGCGATATTGTGATCCGCGACGATTTGGTCTGGTTTTATGGACCTTTGATGTACCTGAACACCATCGCTTATTGGCGCGTATGGGGCCTGAGCCACTGACGGCATGGTCGGGTGATGATCTCTGGCTGCACTGCCGTGGTCGTCGTCAGGCGATTAAGGTTGTTTTGATGGATGTCAGTACGGTCGTCGGTGTCGGCAATATTTATGCCAGTGAGTCACTCTTTCGAGCAGGCATCCATCCGCAACGCGCTGCAGGCAGGATTTCGCGCCAGCGCTGTTGCCGCCTGGTAGCGGCAGTACGCAAGGTTCTTGAAGAAGCGATTAGCGCCGGCGGAACCAGTTTGCGTGATTTTGTCAGTGCCGATGGGCGGCCTGGTTACTTCAAACAGCAACTGCAGGTTTATGGTCGGGAAGGGCAGCTGTGCAGGCAATGTGAGTCGACTATTCGCTGCCTGCGTCAGGGCGGGCGTGCAAGCTTTTACTGTCCCCGTTGCCAACGTTAAGGATGTTTGCCGCTGTTTTTCTGCTCGCCGTCATTATTGTTCTGCTGGCGTAAAGCGACGATGACGCCATGTTCATCGAGGACGAGTGTCTTGGTCTCAGCACTGAGCATAGCGAGCATGTCTTTCAATTTTTGATTGCCGGCATCAAAGGGGTCAAAGATAATATGTGAGACCCCTTCAAGGTAACGTAACAGTGTTTTGCTGTCAGGGTAATCGCGTGGTAAGGGTAGCACCGGGCGATGAATGGCGAGCATCGTTTTTCCCGGCCATTGGCTCATGATTATGATGTCGTTACTGTCCTCTCCGCGAACGATATCGGCGAGGGCGAAGATCGTTTGCTCGGCGTTGCTCAATTGGTTGCGTTCAGTGAGCTGGTAATGGGCCTTGTTTGCCTGTGTGAAAAGCAGTGATGCAATGAAGACCAGTGCGAGTGTAATGCCGCGTTTTTGGGCAAAGCCATTGCCCTGGATGGCATTATTTGTTGCCAATAGTCGAGGAATGCCCAGGTAAAGCAGCGTTGTGATGGCAATCAGTCCCCAAGCGCCGTCAGCATTGACCAAGCCTATGAATGTAGCCAGTACGAGTGTCAATGTCATCATGTCCTTTGCTAAGGATGATCTCTGCAGGAAAATCAGCAGGATGATAAACAGAGAGACGACCAACGCCAGTAGCATGCCCATGCTGCCGTTGCTCTCGGCATCACCCAGCAGTGTCTGGGCGAGGGCATCAAGGGGGTTTGCCAGCCAGTGGGTTGTGCCCCATGCCATATTTAGGATAGTGATGAAAAGCAGCGCCAGAAAGATACCAATATAAATATGTCGTTGCTGGCGGCCATCAACAGGGGTTTTATACCATGACCATGCCAGAGCAATCGGGTAGGCAAGTCCGGCAGGGTGCAGGCTGATGGTGATGGCCAGTAAGACAAGCTGGAAAAAGAACCAACCACCCAGAGGGCGTTGGGAACGTCGATAGCGGAGATTGAGCCAGTGGCCCGTAGCAAAGGCCAAGAGCAGGTAAGGTCCGGTTGCAAGTTGGTCAATCTGGATCAACAGACCAGGAAGAATGAGCAGTAGGCCACTGGCGAGCAGAGCGGCTTCTGCCGAGCTGTTGCGTTTTTGCCAGCGGTAGAGAATCAAGATGGCAATAAAGCTGAGGATTAGGGTATAAACCTTGGCAGCAAGAATGCTTCCTGGCCAGTACAGGCCCAGGGGCAGAAATAGCAAGGCGCGCATGTCTGGAATGCCAAACAGGAAAGCGGTGCTGATGACCTGGTCAGAAAGAGACCATATAATGAGCAACACGCGGGCAGCGCTTTCTTCAATACCATAACCATCAAGGCGTAGCAGATGGCTGCTGAGGATGATGGCACCCCAGGCAAGGGCAATTAGCAGAGCCCAATGGAAGTCATTTAGTTTGATTCGAGGGATGCTAGGCATAAATGATAATTTCCAGGGAAAATTCTTTTCGGGTTTAAATTTCAGCGGGGAGTTTATCATCTCACTGAAAGATTGCATTAGTATCTCCCATTTGTTGTTATCGTTTGTCGATGTGGGGCATGAGTTGCAAGGGCTCCAGGGATCGTTTGTTTGGGGCATAGTCTCCTGAAAAAGGTCATTGTTAATGCGAAATTTCGGTTAGTAGTTGATCCCTTGTCAAAATGATGGTTAAATTTGCCCTTGGTAGACCTTGCGAATAACTTTACGCGGTATTGGTGGGCATGCTATACAATGAAGCCCGAGGGAAGCCAACGATATTAGAGCTGGGGATTTGTAATTCAGGATAGTGAGGGGGTAAAAAATAATGAGTACTGCTGATATTCTTATTCTGTATGTGTTGTGGTTTGCGATGTCATTTGCATTGGCATCCGTGATTGTTAAGAAAGCATCATAAAAATTTTAGTCAAAATTTAGAGTAACGATGCACTAACTTGTGCTGATATTTTAAGAGTCATTTAGTCAGGTTAGTCAGAATAGTTGTGTATCCGAACCTTTGGCTATTGGAATAGCCAGGCGGTCGTGACAACAATCTTTTGAAAGAATCGTTGCAATTTTGGACGTAATGAAAAAAATCGAGAGGGGACTTCAAATGCGACGTAGTCAAATGCGGCGGAATATGGGTGTACTGACATCCGTGGTTCTGGGTTCTGCAGTCATGATCTTTGCACAGCAGGCCATTGCCAATGGTGGGGGGCATGCGATACCTGATCTGTCCAATGGCAAGAGTATCTTTACCCAGGGCAAGGGCGATGTGCCGGCCTGTACCTCCTGTCATGGTGAAAAGGGGATGGGTAATGACATGATGGGGACGCCACGCCTGGCCGGACAGATTCCCCAGTTCCTGCGCAAACAACTGGAAGATTTCGCCACGGACAAGCGTCAGGATACAACGATGTTTGTCATGAATACGAATGCCAAAGGGTTGACAAAACAAGATCGACTGGATGTCGCTACGTATCTTAGTTCCCTGGGCGCTGAGCATGTTGTGACGCCAAAGGAACAGCTGTCAAACCTCGCCGAACTAAAGGCGAATGGCACCGAGGTGGGTGTTACCCATGTTGGCAAAGCCATTGTTAATTATGGTATTCCCAAGCGTAATGTTCCGGCTTGCCGTTCTTGTCATGACTATAATGGCCGTGGTGTCGATCCGATTTATCCTATGATTGGCCAGCAGAAAATGGTCTATCTGATTAATCAACTGAAGAAGTGGCGTGATGGTAGTCGTGCCAATGATCCGAAAGCGCAAATGCAGAAGGTTGCGCAGAAGCTGACGGATGAAGAGATTCTTGATGTAGCTACCTTTTTATCACAGGCATCACCACTGACTATTGGTAACACCCGCACACCTGAGCGTCATGGCTTTATGGCTTTTGATGTCCCGAGGGACTAAAAGCGGTTAGCTTTACTGTCATCAGGTGATTTTGTAAAGGGGGCTGCCCGTTGGGTGGTCCCTTTTTTTAACTTTGTACCCGTTATCTTTAATTATTGTGGTCTGCATGTTGTCGACCGGGAGGATGATTCCCCCCTGTCTGCACTTTATGGTAGTATCCATAAACTTCGCTGGTGGTGTTCGCCGCCTGCATTCGTGCATTTATGTCGGTCCTTGTGGGCTGCAATCAGGAGTGGCCTAGTTTCGTGGCAAAACAATCACTTAAGCAAGGCGAAAAGGTTCTTTTTGGTATTGCGATCATCTTTCTTGTTGCGGCAGTTATTGGTTACGCCATCCTTGAAAGCGTACGTCACCATGCGGAAAAGCCTCTTTTTGCCAGTAAGACCCATTTTGATATGTCGGATGAAGGCTTGCGTGGCTCCGAGATTTTTCGCGGAGAAAGGTGCACTTCCTGCCATCGTGCCTTACGGAATGGCACCAATATGGGCTTATCTCTGGATGGTATTGGCTCCAAGCGCAGTAAAGAGTGGCTGGAGCAGTTTTTACACGACCCTGAAAATACCTATGGTGCTGCCACGTTGGATCATGGCTATGCACCGAAAGAGGCGGCTTATGTTGCCAATTTGTCGGACGAAAAGATTCGTCTGATTGCTGCATTCATTTCAGAATTAAAGGCAGAAAGAGGCTCCTCCTCAGCACCCGAACCACCGAAGGGGCCGTCACCCTTTATTGACAGCATGGTCGGAGCGTTTGCTCCCGACAGCTGGCATGACCGTTTTCAGGATATTCGTGAAAAGGATGCTAACACCGGTGTCAGTGATGTGCCTTCAAATGACATGAGGAAGAAACCGTGAGTGCGCCGTGGGAAGAAGACCGGGAATATACGCGTTATACGCTAATGTTTATTTATGCCTGTATTCTCTACGCGATAATAGGTTTTTCCTGGGGCGCGATTATGGGCGGTGTATCAGAATTGCGCCATTTTGTTGATCAGCGTTTACACGGGAATTTGATTGTCAGGGCGCATACGCATGTGAACTTGCTCGGCTGGGTTGAAATGGCGATATTTGGCGCCGTTTATTATCTGGTACCACGTTTGATTAAAATGCCTATCTACAGTCTACGCCTCGTCAAGGTGCATTTTTGGATACATAATATCGGCCTTCTCGGTATGGTCATCCTTTTCACCTTGGCCGGTGTTGCGGGAGGCATTGCAAGTATGGAGCTTACGCCGCATGAAGTTGAGAATGTCATTCGCCCTTATCTTGCCGGCGTCGGTGTTTTTGGTAGTCTTGTTCTGCTGGCAAACGTGATTTGGGGTTACAATATTTTCAGGACATGTAAGCCCTGGCATAAGAAATAATGATTTTTCAATGAACAAAAAAAATCGCTTTGTTTTCCTTCTGGCAATTGCCGTCCTGCTGACGGCTTGTGGTGATGATGGCTCTGTTCGCGTGGGTGAAAAGGCGCCGAGTATCCGTACCAAGACACTTGCCGATGTTGATGGGGATTTTAGCCGTATTACGACCTATCGTTACCCCGATAAAAGAATGTATCAATATTCACTTGATCAAGCATTAGCGGATGGCCGACCCATCCTGCTTGAGTTTGCGACGCCTGGGCATTGCACTGTTTGCGATAAGCAACTGCAGATGATTAAAGGCCTGATCGGTGAATATAAGGATCAGGTGCTTTTTTTGCATATGGATCAATATCAAAATCCTGAAGCTTTTATTGCCTTTAATGTGATCGGTGACCCATGGACCTATGTTATTGATGCCAATGGTAATGTCGTATTTAAGCAAGCGGGAAGAATGCTGTATGGAGAATTGGCAATACAACTCCAACGTGTGACTGGAAAGAAAAAACCCGCAGGGGCTAGCTAGGCGAGATGGCAAAGACAACGAATTTTTCACTGCAGCCTGATTACCGTGGCATGGTCTGGGATTTGTTGCTCTATATCCCTACAGTCGGGGCGCTGCTCTATATAGGTGTTTCTCTTTGGTATAGCGCAGACCGGAACTGGTCATATGTGCTGCTCTTTATGTCATGCTTTTTTTTCTTTGCTGGCGCAAACCGCATTCTTGGCAGTCGTCTGATGTTGTTGCCGACTTCTCCTGTTGGCATAACAGCAGAAAAGGATCAGGTCGTTATTAAACAGCGCAACGGTGAAACACTTGCGCTGGTAAAGGAAGTCCGTTTTTTTGCCGACTATGCCGGTAAATCATTTGGTCTGACCGGTCTGGACTATCATGGCCGAAAGCATCAGCTGGTTATCCATCGAGGGCAGTTTTCTGCGATAAAAGAGTTTGATGAGTTAAAGTCTCTCCTCGCCGTCTACAAGTAGAGTGGTTGCTCTGTAAGAAGTGGCTATAGGTGTGCTGCTGGTGGCAATTACCGGCGACCGCGACGCCTTTTCAGTACATCCCAGGTCATCGCCGACATCACCGCGATACCGAGCGCACAGACGCCTATGATCAGCATCCTTTCCGTTGCGGCCGCGACTAGCCCGCCGACGAGCATGTGTACCGAGTAGCCCATGATGAACAGGGCAGAAAAGGCGACAATGCTATAAATAATGATCTCTTTCATGTTTCTGACCGTCACTGTTTGACCGCTTCCTGGCAATAATACCTTTGGCGTGAGCTGATTTCTACGGCTGAATGGCATTTTAATCACATGCCTGACTAAGCATATGACGATAGAATAATATCCGGATGAATATTCGGTTTATTTTGCTCTCGAGCGGTAAAATCACTTGACGCTAAAGTGCGCCCTATGTAACCATTGCCAAACCCCATTGCACGCAAGGTTGGATTGACTGTGCAGAGCGCCAATCATGATCGATGGGAATATTGTTTGGGGCGAAAAACAAGAAAACTTGTGTTTTTAGGAGGGAGTAGAATGAATAAATTGACCTTCGGGAAGACATTCTGGACGGCGTTTATTGCAGGTGGCACCACCGGCATGGGCAACGGCAGTGTGTTTGGAGCAGCCCTCATGTGTGCGCTAGGTCGCGGTGGTTTTGAAAACTGGGGTGGCTGGGGCGCACAAGCCTATATGCCATCGACATTTCAGGGTTTTGTCGACTGGTGTATGTTCGTCTTTGGTATTGGCTTTGTCTTTATCGTCATGTTGGCGATGAAACGTCATGGTGAGCTCGAAGCAGCTGCTGGCAACGCATAACAAGCCAAAATTATTATAAATAAACGGAGGAAAGTGGGATGTTATCTGCAATTGCAACCTTTTTCTGTATCATTCTGGCATTTTCAAGCATGTGGTTTGCTTGGTATCTGATGATGCCGGGTAAGCACTGAGTGTCCCGCTAAGCAAATTTGTAATGTGGAATATTTAGGTCACTAGGGGGTAAGGCATGTTCAAGTATCTTTTTGCAAAGGGAGAGGATATCCCGCACGGCACAGCGGCCGTGTATTTTGGTA
>JALWQD010000120.1 GCA_026994735.1 Gammaproteobacteria bacterium
CTACCCTATTGCCTGATGACAAATCATATTCACCTGGTTGCAGTGCCAACGACGGCAAGTGGATTGCAGGATGTCCTCCAACCATTGCATATGCGTTACGCTCAGCGAATTAATCGCCAGCGCGGCTGGAAAGGGCATGTGTGGCAAGGTCGATATTTTTCATCTCCACTTGACGAGCAGTATATGTGGGCCGCTATTCGTTATGTGGAACGGAATCCAGTGAGGGCGCGGTAGGAAAGTTAAATCTCTTGTAGCCCCAAAAGCACAGTTTTTCATTTCTAGCGATTGGCCGCTTGTGGCGGTTATTTGTCAAATACCAGATAAAACATTGGGGTTAGGAACATTACCCTATCCCAATGTATCTGCGGAACCTTGTGTTTTTATCACAAAATCCCGAACAGCTATGGCGGAGAGGGAGGGATTCGAACCCTCGGTACGCTTGTGACGTACACACACTTTCCAGGCGTGCTCCTTCGGCCACTCGGACACCTCTCCCGCATTGGCTGATACTGGCAGTGTACTTAAAGGAGTTTCTGACTCATTGCGATCTTTAAGCTGTGCCAATGTCAGCTGGCGCCAAGGGTATACCAAAAGGCCGATGACGGCAATGAAGACGGCATCAGCGTCCGGGCGTGCTAGAATGCGCGCAAAATGTCAGTCTGGTCAATGGGAGAGGCGATGTATTATCAGCGACAGATCTTTTTTTGTACGAATAAGACGGATAATGGCAAGGCCTGCTGTCAGGATCACGATGCGGTGGATGCCTGGACTTATGTCAAAGGTGAAATGCAGGGCCGTGGGCTGATCGGGCCTGGGGCTGTGCGCGTGACACGTTCAGGTTGTCTCGGGCGCTGTGCAGAAGGACCCGTCGCTGTCGTTTATCCTGAGGGTGTTTGGTACAGCTATAGCAGCCAGGATGATCTCGATGAGATTATCGATGGTCACCTTGTGAAGGGGGACCCCGTTGACCGACTCAAGATATAAGTATGCTTTGATCGCTCTCAGGGCTTGATGTCGGCGATATTGACCCCGAGGCCATAGACCAGTTCACCGCCGTGGTAGGCTGTGGCAACGAGCAGTAAAAACCCTGCTGCCATGATGGTGACAAAGACCTTGCCCCGGTTGCCTGCCAGTGAAATTGAACGCCAGATAGCGAATATCTGGATGATTGCAAGCAGACAGAAAAGGGCGATTGTGGCTGCAGCAAGGTGCTCATGCTCTTCCAGAGGGCCGTCGTCAAATCCCTTGTCGAGGGCTATATCCAGTGCAATATCGCCAAAGACGGCAGCAAGGATGGCAAAAAGAACCCCGCCCAATAGTGCAACCAGGCCGATTCGGCTCAGGCATTGCCCCTGTGCCAGGTTGCCATGGTGGAAAAAGACGTTGCCAGCATTAATAAGTAGCGCAATCGTCAGCAGGACGATAGGGAAATGGACAAGCATGGGGTGAATGTGTTCAATGGCAATCATGATCTCTCCATAGATACGCTAGATGCGCCGCCAGGCTGTCGTCTGGACGCTGACGGTGTTTAACAGTTGCTCCGTGAATTCGTTAATGACTACCATCAGACAGAAAGAGAGACAAGTCAATTGCGTGACTATCCCGCGAGGCTATATTTCAGGAAGCTTTAAGAAAATGCAGATTTGAACATGATTTTATTATGGTTTCCTTATTGTCAGGGTAGTTATTGGCATTCAGTTTGTATCCGTATGCGCTTTCCACAGATTGCAGGTGCTATCAGATGATGAC
>JALWQD010000121.1 GCA_026994735.1 Gammaproteobacteria bacterium
GCTATAAACTGGCCCTGAAACAGTGGGATCCCATGCACTAACAACCGCAGTGACAGGATCAAGTGCGCCCAAATGGGCGCGAGGCAAACCGCCGAGGAGGCTAAAGTCGCCGCCGATATAGAGAGAACCAGGGATATCAAGTAACAGGCTGTGAACAGCAGCATCGGCACCCGGATTCCAGGCAGAAAGCGCTCCTGTAACAGGGTCGACAGCGGCAAGATAGGCCCGTGGTTGGGCGGCCAGGGTAACGAAATCACCGCCGATATAAAGAAGATTGGCTGACAGTGACAATGCCCGCACCGGCGCATCGCTATCCGCCTGCCAGGCCAACAGCGTTCCATTTGCCGTAGCGACAGCGGCAAGATAGGCTCTCGCCTGAGTAGCTACCGTCGTAAAATCGCCCGCTATATAGAGTCGCCCAGCGGCGGCTGACAAGGCTCTGACCGTGCCATTGCTATCCGCCTGCCAAAAAGCCTGCACTGAACCGTCAACAGCATTCACTGCGGCAAGGTTCCGGTGAGGCTGGCCATTGACCTGCGTAAAGTTTCCCCCAATAAAGAGCTGCGAGCCGAATAACAACAAACTGTGTACTGGGCCATTTGTTGCCGCCGACCAATTCCCGTCGAGCCGGCCATCAGAAAAAACGTGCAGCAAATTGCTCTGTGCCTGGCCATCGGCGAGGGAAAAATCACCACCAATGAACCAACCGCCAGCGGCATCACTGATAACAGCCAGAACACGGCCATTAATTCCCTTCAGAACAGTCGCCGGACGATCACTGGCAGGCTGCGCTGGATCGGCGGCCACAAGCACACCACTGCCCATGACCGGGCCGACAAAATCGAATTGACCCGCAAGATAATAACGGCGGCTGATACCATTGACACCGCTGTCATCGATAACCAGGGCATCAACGGGTCCATTAGCCCCCCAAAGCAAGGCATCGGGCATAGGTGCGGCGACCAATATGGCCGGAAGCAAAAACAGGACAATAAATCTCGACAACAATCTCATCCGCACAGGGTCGCTCATCTTGAAGAGATGGACAAGAGAAACCAGACTTCGCAGCGCTTGTGGTCCAGCCATATCACTGGAGACATTACGGCCGGCGACAGGGACTATGGTGCTACAACAGGATTAAAACCCTCTTAACAAGCAGCAGGAGAAATGGCCAATGGCCGCTATGCCATCAACAGGGCTACTGGGTGCCGGGATGCTGTAACAGGCTGGCCTTAATATCCAGTGCCGATAACAGGCCGATCTCTTCAAAGGCATCCCCCTGGCGCAGATGGGTCAATTGAATGACCATATCCTCATTGCCTGCACGCAGCACCTTCCCTTGCAGGTCAAAGTATCGGGATTGACCGGGCATATCCAGTGTCACAAAGATCTTTCGCGCTTCCAGGCGTGGTAGCGCCAGCAATTCAGGAGAACAGCTTAAACGCAAAGAATATTCTGAAAAATCAACCAATTCTGCGGCAAAGGGCTCACTGAAACCAGAAACAGCAACCGTGACCGGCAAGCTGGTATGAATACGGCAGTGACGCCGCTGATCAACCAGTTTCAGGGTCTCCGGATCGATTTCCAGAACAATAACCGAGTGATTGGCATAATAACCATCACGCAAAGCTACCCGTTTGCGCACCATGCTTTCAACATGAGGCAGCCCCTGACCACTGAACAGGGACATCAGCGTCAATTGATCGCCGCGCTGCAACTCACCGCCATTACGCAACTTTACACGGGTATCATAATCGAGGACATTCTCCAGGCCACCGATATCGGGAATCACAATACAAAAGCGGTTAATCTGGTGAATCGGCCGATCCTTCCAGTCATCATCAAGAATAAAGCAGGGAGGCGAGCTACTGTCATCAAGACGAATATCACGCTGCGTATAAACAAGATGATTGTTGAAACCATAGGCGATAACGATTGAATCGACCGTCACATCAGGTCGATAATCCGGGAAATAGCGGATTTTCCCGCCGATAGGAAAGTGCCGAATAACCTCGGCAACCTGCAACAGGTCCAGGTGATCGCCTTCGTAATCCTCTGCCTGTGGACGAATCTTTGCAGCCAGATATCCCAACATTGTCTCAACGCTCCCACTGAATTTAGATGCCTTGCGGCGATTGCCCTATAGCCTGTATCGGCAGCCGGCAGCCATTTTTCAAGGGAGCAAATGGTCTTTCCAATAAAGAACAGCAAAAACATCCGTAAGGCAGGGACCAAAGCCCGATTATCGCTGAAACCAGCGCTGACCAAGGGCAGCGAATACCTTTTCAGGATAGACAGGACTGCGCAGACTACCATTGTAGCGACCCAATGCCCGTCGCAAATCACCCTGCTCACGATCAAGGTAATAGCGCAGGATGGTACAACCGAGACGGAGATTGGTCGCGGGATCGTGAAGATTATCGCCAGGACGACCGATCTCTTTCAGCCAGAAGGGCATCACTTGCATCAAACCCTGGGCACCAACACGGGAAATGGCCCAACGGTCAAAGGCACTCTCTACCTCGATAACAGCGAGCACCAACTCTGCCGGCAAACCGGCACGACTGGCCTCGCGATGCGCCAAACGCAGGAATTCGAGACGTTGCTTGTCATTCTTGATCCAACGCTGCAGTCGCTGAGACATATCGAGCAACCAGACTTCAGCCGTAAAGCGGTCATGAAAGCCCGCATCGCTCATCGCCTCTTGCAGACGCTGTCTCAGTTCTGGATCAACAGCGCATTCCGGCGCACAATCCGAGGCCGCCTGGGCAACAGGAAAAAACAATAGCAGCAACAAGCCGAAGGCAATGAGCCAGCGGCGGGGAAAGGGATCAGTTTGTCTTGTCCATCTTTTCACGCAACACCTGCAGCAGATTTTCCAACGGCAATTCACTGCGCTCACTTTGTTCACGTGCCTTGTATTCAATGACACCGTTATCCAGCCCCTTCTCGGATAAAACCAAGCGATGGGGGATACCGATCAGATCAACATGGGCAAACATTGCCCCCGGCCGTTCGCGCCGATCATCCAGCAAGCAGTCAAAGCCAGCAGCGGTCAGTTCCTGATATAGGTTATCGACAGCTGCGCGCAAACGCTGTGATTTATGCATGTTCATCGGCAACAGGGCGACTGTAAACGGCGCCAGAGCCTGCGGCCAGACAATGCCATCATCATCATGGTGCTGTTCAATCGCGGCAGCAACAAGACGTGAAACACCGATGCCATAACAGCCCATCGTCATCGTCACTGCCTTGCCCTGCTCATTAAGACAGGTCGCACCCAGCGCTTCACTGTATTTTCGCCCGAGCTGAAAGATATGACCCACTTCAATACCTCGACGCAGATAAAGGCTACCTGAGCCATCAGGACTCGGATCACCGGCAACGACATTACGAAGATCGGCGGCCTCGGCCTCGGGAAGGTCCCGACCCCAGTTGACACCACGGAGATGCTGCCCTTCTTCATTCGCACCGCAGATAAAATCAGCCAGCCGCAAAGCACTGTGGTCAGCATAGACAGGAATATCCAGCCCGACCGGCCCGACCGAACCCTCACGACAACCCGCTGCAGCGAGCACGGCATCACTGTCGGCCATCTGTAATGGCTCGGCTACTGCTGCCAGCTTGGCGGCCTTGACCTCATTCAGTTGATGATCACCGCGCAGGCATAAGGCGACGACGGCAGTCTCCTCACCGACGACGAACAGAGTCTTCACGCAATGCGCCGCAGGCACAGAAAAGAAGGTAGCGACTTCCTCGATCGTCCGGCATGCCGGCGTCGCAACAGACAGCAGCTCTGCCAGCGGCTGGGGACGCTCGCCAGCGCCAGGCAAGGCAGCTGCCAGCTCAACATTGGCCGCATAGTCACTGCCATCGGAACAGGCAATAAGATCTTCACCGGCATCGGCGAGGACATGGAATTCATGGGACAAGGCACCGCCAATCGAACCGCTATCAGCCAGCACTGGCCGAAACTCAAGACCAAGACGTGAGAATATCCGTCCATAGGCTGCCATCATGGCATCATAGGTTTCTTGCAGACTGGCATCATCAAGATGAAAGGAGTAGGCATCCTTCATCAGGAATTCACGTGCCCGCATAATACCGAAACGGGGCCGAATTTCATCACGAAACTTGCTCTGAATCTGAAAAAAGCACAGCGGTAATTGACGATAACTGCGAATCTCACGTCGAGCCAGGTCGGTAATGATTTCTTCATGGGTCGGGCCGAGACAAAAGGCACGATCATGACGATCCTTGAGACGCAGCAACTCGGGGCCGTATTGTTCCCAACGCCCTGATTCCTGCCATAGTTCGGCCGGTTGTACCGACGGCATCGATACTTCCAGAGCGGCCAGTGACTCCATTTCCTCACGCACAACGCGTTCAACCCGGCGCAATACACGCAAGCCCAGCGGCAGCCAGGTATAGAGGCCCGAGGCGAGCTGGCGGATCATGCCGGCCCGGAGCATCAATTGATGACTGATAATCTCGGCATCCGCAGGAGTCTCTTTCAGAGTCGCAGGCAAAAAACGTGACATGCGCATAGCAATTCAGGCTCTCTTGATTAATGTTTGAACGGTATCGTGGCTACAGCTGGATAGACATGCAGAGTATGACCATCAGGCGACCGCGGTGTCAGTCACTACAACAGCCTGGGCAATGGCAAATCTGACAGGAAGCCAGGCTCAGGTGCTAAAGCGAACCCCAGCTTGATTTTCTCCGCCAACGAATCTTGGGGATAATCAAACCAAGAATCATGCCCAGCAGAATGACTCCGGCACCAACAAGAAACCAGTCGCGTGCTGAACGGTCTTTCAGGGACTGATTTGATTGCAGCGCCAACTCATGCTCTTGCGTCAATTCGGCCAGCCGTTTCTTCAAACGACGGTTCTCATCATCAAGAGCGAGAGCATTCGCCGAGGTGCGGCGGATTTTCGTCAAATCGGCCTGCAGACGCTCATTTTCCTGCAGCAAGCGGGCATTCTTTTTCGACGTACTGTCACGACTGGAAAGCAGGCTGCCACGCGTCTTTTTCAGAGTGGCCAATTCCGCTTTTAATGTTTCAAGCTTGTGCCCCAGTATCTGTGCCCGCTGCCGGCCACTCGGCTGCCGGTCAAGGTAGCGACTGATTACCCAGCCCTCAATCTCCGGTGTTACCCGCACGCGGGTGTAACCGGATTCAGGATCTTCTTCGAGAACCTCGAGAGAGGTGCCACTGGGCAACATGCGGATAATTTTATGCTGGTTACTGTGCCCGGTGCGGAGAGTCACTTCCAGCTGATCGGTGACATATCTTTTTTCTGCCGCCTGAACAGACGTAACGGATAATAGGACTATCAACAATAGTGACAAGCAAAACGAATAGTGATCAATGACCGCAACCGGCTTCCCTAACTGGATATCAAAACTCATTACTATACTTCCCGAACAATCAATAATGGACAACAATCTAGCATACTCTCAGCCGTCTCGCGCAGCCAGCTGTTGTTGCCATCGTAACGCTGTCTCAACGATATAATCCAGGCGATCAAATTGAGGTTGCCAGCCGAGTAGCCGGCGAATCTTATTGCTGTCGGCAATCAATGCCGGCGGATCACCGGGACGACGAGGCGCATCAACAGCATTCAAGGGCTGCCCCGTCACCCGCTCCATCGCAGCAACAACCTCTCGAACACTGTAACCATGGCCATAGCCGCAATTCATCGTCACCGATGCGCCACCATCGGCAAGGTAATCGACTGCCCGTACATGGGCATCGGCAAGATCGTCCACATGGATATAATCGCGGATACAGGTACCATCAGGCGTCGGATAGTCACTACCAAAAATGGCCATCTGCTGCCGCTGCCCCGTTACCAGCTCACTGGCAACCTTGATCAAGTGGGTGGCCATCGGTGTCGATTGGCCAATCCGCCCTTCCGGGTCAGCACCGGCGACATTGAAATAACGCAAGGCAACATAGCGCAGGTCGCTGGCAGCTGCAAGATCACCCAGCATCCATTCAGTCATCAACTTTGAACGGCCATAGGGGTTAATAGGTATCGTCGGACAGTCTTCAGCAATCAGCGGCTGCTCCGGCTCGCCATAGACAGCCGCTGTCGACGAAAAGATGAAACGCCCGACACCGGCACGCTGACAGCAAGCAAGCAGATTGCGCGAGGCACAAGTATTGTTTCCGTAATAGCGCAACGGCTGTTCGAGTGACTCCGGCACAACGATATGAGCAGCAAAGTGCAGAACCGTATCAATCTCACGTTCAACCAGAATACGCTCAACGAGTTGACTATCACTGGTATCGCCAACGATCAGCTCACCCTCAAGAACGGCCTCTGCAAAGCCGGTCGAAAGATTATCGAGTACCGTCACCGCATGGCCACGCGCACCGAGCTGACGGACAACATGGCTGCCAATATAACCGGCACCGCCAGTAACAAGAATCTTCTTTACTGCCATCAATAGTTCCCTTTGTTAACCAAGCCCCGACTCAACAGCAACTGCCCGTACTGCTGCAGCCTTCTCCCTGATGATGGACACCCTTCGTGTCAGCAGCTGGACGCCGGCTGCCCGAAGGTGCGCACCAGGCTTTTCCCGGGCCCGGTTGGGCCGGGGCCAGTGTTATGAAATGGGCCTGATAGGGTTCGCCAGCAAGCAAATCATGAGTACGTTCACAGATAGCCATGCGTTCGCCGCGCAGAAAAACATGTCCCTCATCATCTTCAACCTGGGCGAAAGGACCACGATAAATTGCCGCATGACCTTTATCGAGACAGGGGCAGTCATCGGCCTTGACTGCTGTCAAAGTAAGCGAACGAAACTCGATGCCCTCGACAATTTGCCAGGGGGTTTCGTCCCATTTATCGATACTGACGCCAACAAAGCCAGCCTCGGTAAAGGCGGCAAGAAAGTCATGTTCCTGAAAGGCTCCGGAGATACAACCACTCCAGAGTTCAGGGTCTGCCTTCAGGTGCGCTGGCGGTATTTCGTCACTGACAATATCGGATATGGCCAGCCGTCCACCCGGCTTCAGGACACGATGAATCTCACGAATCATGTCCATCTTTTCATTGTCATGAACAAGATTCAAGACACAGTTCGAGATCACCAGATCAATGCTGGCATCCGCAATCATCGGCGACGCCTGACGCTGCTTTGCTTGCCAGTCCTGCAAGCGCTGACAATCAGCAGCGCTTGACACCGGCTGAGCCGCCA
>JALWQD010000122.1 GCA_026994735.1 Gammaproteobacteria bacterium
ATATTGCCAAGTGTAGCATGCCGACGCCCAGCCGATATCCATTATGGCGACAAAGCGCCCCTAAAAACCCAGGGTCTTTGCCATTAACTATCATGGAGTTATCAAGCTGTGGTCTAATAGCGGACCGGATAATCTATATGCCGGCAGGACGCTCTCTACCACAGTCAATCAGGCAGGATCACGCAAGCGATGAGTTACGGTAAGTCCAACAGCGAAAGAAACACAAAGTCCGCGCCTGCGACGCTGCTGCAAGCAAATTATCAATTGCGGCCCGGGAAACGAAACCCGCAGGGGGTGCATGTCACAGAGGAAGGTATTAATTTCACCATTTTCAGCCGTCACGCAGTCGCTGTCGAATTACTCCTGTTTAACCATCATGACGCCCTCCAACCAGCCCAGGTCATCCGTCTTAATCCGGAAATCAACCGTACTTTTTTCGTCTGGCATATCTTTGTCGAAGGGTTAAAACCAGGCTGCTGGTACAATTGGCGCATGGATGGCAACAGCGACACCGAACTCTCCGGCCTCCGCTTCGACAGGGACAAGCTGTTGCTCGACCCCTGGGCACGCACTGTCCACGACCGCCTCTGGCAGCGGCAATCGGCCTGCTTGCCGGGCGACAATACCGCACAGTCAATGCGTTGTCTGGCTAGCGATGAAAATACTTATGACTGGCAGGGCGATAAACCGTTGCTGGTGGCCAGTGAAGACATGATCATTTATGAAATGCATGTGGGCGGCTTTACCCGCCATAGCAGCGCCCATGTCAGCCACCCAGGCACCTTCGACGCTGTTATCGAGAAAATCCCTTATTTACAGTCCCTTGGAATAAGTCATATCGAATTACTGCCGATCATGGCCTTTGATGAACAAGATGTACCGCCAACAACCGCCGAGTTGTCACTAAAAAACTACTGGGGTTACAGCACCCACAGCTTTTACAGCCCTCATCCGGGTTACTGTATCGGCACACATGCACAAAATGAGTTCAGGGACATGGTCAAGGCCCTGCACGCTGCCGGCATAGGCGTCATCCTCGATGTCGTCTTTAACCATACTGCCGAGGGTGGAGAACAAGGGCCAACCATTAATTTCAAAGGCATGGGCAACAATGTTTTCTATCACCTCGAGAGCGAAAACAAGCGTCGCTATCGTGACTATACGGGCTGCGGCAATACCGTCAATGCCAACCACCCTATCGTCGCCAATTTCATCATCGAATGCCTTGAATTCTGGGTCAACAAAATGCATGTCGATGGCTTTCGCTTTGATCTTGCCAGTGCACTCGCCCGGGGAGAAGATGGGCAACCACTCGCCAATTCACCGGTTCTCTGGGGCATCGAGCTATCTGAACGGCTAGCGCACACCAAACTCATCGCCGAAGCCTGGGATGCCGCCGGCCTCTATCAGGTTGGCAGTTTTCCCGGATATCGCTGGGCAGAGTGGAATGGCAGTTACCGTGATGTTCTGCGCCGTTTTATTCGCGGCGACAAGGGTCTGATTGGCGAACTTGCAACCCGCATCTGCGGCAGCAGTGACTTTTACCAGGCACAGCAACGCTTACCGACCAACAGTATCAATTTCGTCACCTGTCATGACGGTTTCACGTTACTCGACCTGCTCAGTTACGAGCAAAAACATAATCTCGCCAACGGTGAGGATAATCGTGATGGCTGCAACAATAGCCTTAGCTGCAACCACGGCGTTGAAGGTAGCAGCAGCGACCCTGACATTATCAGCCTGCGGG
>JALWQD010000123.1 GCA_026994735.1 Gammaproteobacteria bacterium
CGTTGACACCTGGTGGCAGACCGAAACCGGCGCCAATATGATCGCCCCCGTACCCGGTGTAACAGCAACCAAACCCGGCTCTTGCACCCTCCCCCTACCCGGCATTGCTATGGATATAGTTGATGAAAACGGCGATCGCATCGAAGAAGCTAATGAAGGCGGCTTTCTTGTCGTAACAAAACCCTGGCCCTTCATGTTACGGACGATATGGGCTGATGATAGCCGTTATATCGAAACCTATTGGCAACGCTTCAAGAATCGCTATTACCTTGCCGGAGACAGCGCCCGTCGCGACAAGGATGGCTATTTCTGGATCATGGGTCGTATCGACGATGTCCTCAATGTTTCCGGCCACCGCCTAGGCACAATGGAAATCGAATCGGCCCTCGTGGCCCATAGAGAAGTAGCCGAAGCGGCTGTCGTCGGCCGCCCGGATGAGCTCAAGGGAGAATCCGTCTGTGCCTATGTCGTCCTCAAAGGAGCGCGACCTGCAGGCGGTATTGATGAGGCCCTGACTGCTGACTTACGCGCCTGGGTCAGTAAAGAAATTGGCCCCATTGCCAAACCGGATGAGATTCGTTATGCCGATAACCTGCCTAAAACCCGATCAGGCAAGATCATGCGCCGTCTGTTGAAACTGATCGCCCGTGGCGAAGCAATCACCCAGGATACTTCGACGCTGGAAAATGCCGATATTCTTGAGCAGCTACAGGGAAAATCCTGAGTCATCATTGATGCCGGGACAGCAGACAACGATAGATATCGCTGGCGGCATGCGCTGCAAGTCATGCAGGCAAGGGCGAGTAGTCCGTGTTTTTGATGGAAGGGAAGAAGGCAGAGACATTGTTAAGGCAACCATGTCAAGCACGACGCTCCCGTAAAGTGGCCAATAGCGTGCGCAAAACGGGACGCTCACAGAAGAAAGAAGCCGTTCCACATAAGGGGGCGTTTTTGCAACAGGATGTGCAAAAACAATCCTGATGCAGTGACGCCATTGCTTGCCAAAGAAAGCATAAGGGAAAACGATTGGTATAATAAACTAGCCGCCAGGGGAAACCGCTCGCAGACACATGATTGCTTTCTCCGCAAATCCCTTCGCAGCCCTACTCATCAGTGGCTGCCGTGGCAAACTGCGCCAGCACTCCCGATATCTTGTTAATCATCCCATTGCAATGCTTGATATTATGACGCCTGGCCAAATAGCGGGGGTCATTATATGAAAACCACACCTGTCCTTCTTCATCTTCCCAGATAAGCGCTTTTTGTGGTAAATCGATAGCAACACTTTGACGGCATTGCATCAGTAGCGTCCCTACTTTTGGGTTTCCAAAAATCACTAGCTCGGTTGGCCGCAACTGCTTGCCAACCTGCATGGCACCATCACTGTGACTAATGCTTGCAAATAGCGTCATACCTTTAGATTTTAATGATGCCTGCAGACGTGCCACCGTCTTGTCGACACTAAAAGAGCTCTTGATAGTGATCAGCCCATCATCAGCACTCGCGGTGGACGAAAACAAAAAGAACAGCAATAACCAAAAAATAAATAGGCGCATAAAAAACCTTCTCAACAACGTCACAGGAAACACAGAATATCATGCTCTGGCAACATCATTGGACATGTGAATTTGACAAAATACCGATATGAACGCCTCGGTTACGCGGCAGCGAATTCCTTTTGCCGCCATCGCCCTGCATCCGCCCCGTCTTCGCAAGACATGGCCCACTTTGCGGCCTCGTCAGCTCGTCAAGGCTGCCTCAATGAGTCGCAACCATGAGCAGGCGATTAGTGCATCGAGAACCTGCGACCAGATAACAAAAAGCCCGCACATGGCGGGCTTGATGGTTTTTTCACTCCAACTTCAATGGAGGCTGGGGTCGGAATCGAACCGGCGTCCACGGCTTTGCAGGCCGCTGCATAACCACTCTGCCACCCAGCCAATGGCTTTCATGCGAATATTATGGCCGGGAGAGGCCACGCAAGAAGTGCAGATTTGCCAGTTCTGCAGTTATTTGGAGCGGGAAACGAGATTCGAACTCGCGACCCCAACCTTGGCAAGGTTGTGCTCTACCACTGAGCTATTCCCGCTCTGTAACGGCCCGCTATTCTCCATTCAGCGCCCCTCTCTGTCAAGGGGTGGAAGCGATTAACTGGATACTTTTTTCTCTACGCCCGTTTTCTCCTGTCAGGCAGCAAAGATCCGACGTATGGCCTGAATCTCGGCATGGGCGTTATGCATTGCCTCAATACTTCCTTCCGGTGTCAGCTCAAGATTGGAGAATGCGCTGAAATTACTCCAATCAAGACGACTATGGGGATGTTTGGTGCCTATATGGCTCAACAAATTAGCCACTGTAACAACATCGAGCAAGCTTGGGTCGCTCTTTTCCTCGCACAAAAAATCCTCATGCTTGCGCACCACGGCCAATAATTCATCAGAAAAATTCCAGCTCGCGAGAACCATTTCACCGACGCGCCCATGGAGAATCATCAGCAGCCGGGCAAGGCCTTTTTCATCATCGAGCAAGCCCGTTACACAGCTGGCATATTCAACGATGGGTAACTTGCCGATATCATGAATCAAACCGGCCAGCATGGCTTGCTCCGGATCGAGATTAGTATGCTGTGAGGCGAGGACATGACTCAAAGCGGCAACATGCACACTATGCTTCCAGATCTGTTGCAGAAGGCGGTGTTTACTACGACTATTGGCCTCCACCGAGACCGTATAAAGTTGTTCGACGGCATAACTGGTAACAATACTGAGTACCGAGGACATGCCAAGACGGGTAACAGCCGATTTCAAATCCTTAATAATACTTGTCCCTCGCGCCAAAGGACTGTTACTGGCACGAATTATCCGCGAACCCAACACAGGATCAAGGGCAACCAGCTGAGTCACTTCCTTTGAAGTGATATTATCTTTTGCCAGCAACTGTCTTGCGCGTACAGCAACCTCGGGCAAAGATGGCATAATCACGCGCTGCGTTCGGATATCCTCGATCAGGTCGTGCCAGAATCGTTCTATCTGAGGTGATACCTTTGTTGATGACATTATTATGGTTTCCTGAGCGCTGTCCGTTATACATAATCGAAGCTGTTCCGTTTTCGTTCAGCAACGATACGGGAATATTATTCTTTAGCGGCAGGTGAGCAAGCATCCTGAGTATGGACACAGCAGTATCAGAGTCCCGTTTTCCACTCGAAAGCGGTAAAAATGGCAATGAAAAAGAGGGGTACTCGCTACCGCTGTTATTGCTTATCGCCTTTTTTATACCCGGGACGCTGATTCTTTATATTCTCGATAGCCGGCCGCAGGCAGTATTGACGCAGATACGTAACAGTGGCGTGCTGACGGTACTGACCCGCAATGCGCCGACAACGTATTTTGAAAGCCAGAGTGGGCTGGATGGCTTTGAGTACCGCCTGACGCAGGCCTTTGCCGCTCACTTGGGCATTAATGAAGTTCGTTACATCGTCCATGACAATACCGATACCATTACCCGCGCCCTGCTCCGGGGAGAGGGCCAACTGGCCGCAGCCGGTATCACCCGCTTGCCAGCACGCGAACGCATTGCTCTTTTTGGCCCCACCTATATGGCTGTCCGTGAGCAACTGGTTTGTAATCGGGATGTCCGTCCGCGCCCGGTTCCACTGAAACGTCTGCCGGGACTGCGACTGCAGGTAGCCAGTGGTACCAATTATATCAGCACGCTGATCAACCTGCGCCGCCGGATTCCCGCTCTGGGCTGGCAAATTTCTGCTGATCAATCGACAGAACAGATCCTTGCCAAGGTCGCTTCGGGCAAGCTCGATTGTACGATTGCCGATTCAAATATTATTCGCATCAATCAGCGTTACTACCCGGAGCTGGTCATTGCCCACGACTTGACACCATCCCAGGCTCTCGGCTGGATGATTCCTGAAAATGCACATGGCCTGCGTTCAGTCCTTGCCAAATGGTTTCGAATGATTCAGGACAACGGCGAACTACAGCGCATCATGGATGCCAGTTATGGTCATTTACC
Source organism: Gammaproteobacteria bacterium (assembly GCA_026994735.1). Taxonomy (GTDB): domain Bacteria; phylum Pseudomonadota; class Gammaproteobacteria; order SZUA-140; family SZUA-140; genus RI-283. The sequence goes on from JALWQD010000123.1 coordinate 4,030, forward strand.
CTCGTTTGATTTTGTCGATATTCGCGCCTTCAAACGCCGCATCAAGAGTCGCCTGCCTCGCTATCAGCCACTCTTCATCGATGCGGCAGCAAAACACAGTCTGCCGTGGACACTGATTGCAGCCCAGGCTTACCAGGAATCACACTGGAACCGCCTCGCCCGTAGTCCGACAGGCGTCCGTGGCATCATGATGCTGACAAGAACCACGGCCAGATCACTCGGCGTCAATAACAGGCTCGACGCCCATCAGAGCATTCCTGCGGGTTCAGCCTATCTGAAAAACCTGCTTGAACGCATTCCTGAAAGTGTCGAAGGGGAAGACCGCATATTATTCGCTCTGGCCGCTTATAATATTGGCCTGGGACATATTCGCGATGCGCGGCTATTGGCCCTGAAACTGGGTTTCAAGGCCGATACCTGGCGTAACCTGAGCAAGGTTCTGCCCCTCTTGACCCAGCGCCGCTACTACCGGAAATTGCGTCATGGCTATGCCCGTGGTCCGGAAGCGATTAACTATGTCCAGCATATCCGCAACTATCAGTCGATCCTGAATCAGCATTTGCTGACATTGCGTGCACGAGAACAACAAAAAAGAGCCGGCCTGGTTGCGTCGCAGGCCTGAGGCCACAGGAAATCATGGAATGGGCACGCCAGGTTGTCGAACAGTACGGCTACTGGGCCGTCTTTATCGGCACTTTTATCGAAGGTGAAAGCGTCTTTATTGCCGCGGCGGCATTAACGACAACCGGCCTGCTGGAACCTTATCGACTGATCCTTGTTGGCGCCTGTGGTGCCTTCATCGGCCATCTTGTTTTTTTTGCCATTGGCCGTCTCAGCGGCAAGCGGCTCTTTCAGCATTTTCCTGTCCTTAACCGCCATCGACATCACGCCGAGAAGATATTCAATGACCATGCTGGCTGGTCTGTCTTTATTTTCCAGTACCTCTACGGTACACGTATGATTGCCGCCATACTATTCGGCACATCAAACATTGCCTTCTGGCGTTTCTGCGCCCTACAGATTGTCAATTGCATCAGCTGGGCAGCGATCATTTTTAACGTCGGTCGCTTACTGGGTATGGCTGCCATGGCGATTATGGAAGAATTCGGCATCATTGGTCTACTAATCGCTCTCGCCAGCATTCTCCTCATCATCGTCATTAGTTATCGACGCTTGCATCTGCAGAAAGCACCACCAAGCCGGAAGAATAATCGCCGTTAACCCGCGCTAGGGTTCCAGCTCAGACCAACGGTCATAACAATGGTCGAGCTCTACCTGTTTATCGCCATGTTCCGCCAACACAGCTTGAACCTGATCATAGGGCAAACTGTAAAAACCGCTATCGTTTATCCGCTCCTGGAGAGCAGCAATTGTCTTTTCAAGACTGTCGATCTGTTCCGGCAACTGCTTGAGTTCATACTGTTCTTTAAAACCAAGCTTTTTTTTAAGGGTTTTTTCTGCGGGCACAACCTCATCAACAGGCGCTGCATGATTGCCATTCGGGTTTTCTTTCTCGGCCAACTGCTTACCCTTCCGCAACCAGTCGGAGTAGCCACCCGGGTAACGGCTGATACGCCCACCCGCCTCAAAAACCAGGGTACTTGTAATCACGTTATCAAGAAATTCACGATCGTGACTAACGACAATCAGAGTGCCTTTATATTCAACCAGTCGGGCCTCAAGAACTTCCAGGGTCTCAACATCAAGGTCATTTGTCGGCTCATCGAGTATCAGCAAATTACTCGGACGGGTAAACAGGCGCGCCAGAATGACACGATTGCGTTCTCCCCCTGATAGCGCACGAATCGGAGTCATCGCCCGTTTGGCACTGAATAGAAATCCTCGTAAATAACCGATAACATGACGGTCCTTGCCATTCAGCTGAATGTACTCACGACCATCACCGACAACCTCGGCAATCGTTCGGTCAAGATCAAGGTCACGGCGCATTTGATCAAAATAGGCAATATCCAACTGTGTCCCAAGCTTTACCTGACCGCTGTCGGGAATCAATTGCCCCAACATGATTTTCAGCAAGGTACTCTTGCCAACACCATTATTTCCCACCAGGCCAACCCGGTCACCGCGCATGATTTTCATTGACAGGCCAGCAATCAATTTGTCGCCGGCAAAACCATGACAAACATTATGCAGTTCAATGACCTTACGCCCAGATTCATGGCTTGATTGCTCAATATGGATACGGGCTGAATTTTGAGGTTTGAAACGTTGCCGCTGCTGAAACTCACGGCGCATATCCTCAAGCGCACGTACGCGGCCCTCGTTACGGGTACGGCGGGCCTTGATCCCTTGTCGAATCCAGACCTCTTCATTCGCCAGTTTCTTTTCAAAGCGCGATTTATCAAGTTCTTCAGCATTCAACATCTCATCCTTGCGGCGAAGAAAATTTTGATAATCCCCCGGCCAACAGGTTAATTGCCCTCGATCCAGGTCAACGATACAGGTTGCCAATCGCTGCAGGAAAGCTCGCTCGTGGGTAATAAACAGGACGCTACCAGGAAACGAACGAATCCGTTCCTCCAGCCATTGAATAGAGACCAGGTCGAGATGATTGGTCGGCTCATCAAGGAGCAATAATTCCGGATTTGAAACCAATGCCCGGGCTAAACCGACACGGCGCTGCCAGCCACCCGAAAGATCACCCAGTAACTTCTCCCCCGGTAAATCCAAATCAGTCAGTACTGCTTCAACCCTTTGGTCAAGGTTCCAACCACCCTCGGCCTCAATTTCTTGCTGTAACAATTCCAGCGCCTTCATACCATGCTTGTCGAGAGGCTCCTGGGATTTTTGGTGATAGGCCTCGATAAGCCCGCCTAAATGGGCCAGACCAGCGGCAACATAGTTGTGCACGGTCACCGTCAATTCATCCGGCAATGCCTGTGCCAACTGGCTGATGCGCAGAGCATGCTTATAACGAATATCTCCGTGATCAGCCTGCTGTGTCTTCATAATCAACTTGAAGAGTGTCGATTTACCAACACCGTTGCGACCGATCAGGCAAACGCGCTGATGGCTCTCCAGCGTCAGATTGGCATGGCGCAGAATGACCTGATCACCGAACTCCAGTGACAGGTCATCAATCGTTATCAGGACAGACATAATAATCTCGTTGTTCTGTTTGCAGATTGCCAACCAGGAAACAATGATACGAATA